>CAXTRL010000146.1:0-8263 GCA_964246575.1 uncultured Armatimonadales bacterium | reverse complement strand
GAAGCAAGCTGGCCCGCCGACGGATACCGCGCCGCCGGGTCTTTCGCCAGGCCGCGCCGCACGGCGGCGTCAATGCCTTGCGACAGCTCCGGGCGGCGGGAGCGCAGGGGTGGCGGTTCAGAGAAGACCTGCTGGTGCATCACCGAAAGCTGGGACTGCGTGGAGCTGTCGGCGGCGGGGAACGGCGGGGAGCCGGTCAAGGCAAAGTAAGCGACTGCGGCCAGGGAGTACACATCACTGCGGGAGTCTGGGGCCGTGGTGCCTTTGACTTGTTCCGGGCTGGCATATTCAATCGTTCCCAGCATATCGCCGCGCACGGTCAGCGGCGAAGAAGTGTCAATATGGGCCACGCCAAAATCGGTCAATCGAGCCGGGCCGTGAGGCGGCAGCAGGATGTTCGACGGTTTCACGTCCCGGTGGACCACGTTCTCGGCATGAATGCAGTCCAGCGCCGCCGCAATTTCTTCGATGATCAGGGCCGCACGACTTGGAGCCAGCGGCCCTTTGGCCGCAAGGAGCGCATCCAGCGTTTGGCCCGGCACATACTCCATGACCAGCGCCGACGGGCTGCCGTCATGGAACTGATACAGAGCGACAATGTTCGGATGACGCAGCTTTGCCATGACCGCGGCTTCGCGCCGGAAGCGATCTGCCGCCACCGGGTCTCCGCCGGTCTGAAGAACCTTCACGACCACATCGTAGCCATGTACCCGGTCCCGGCCCCGGTAGACTGCACTGAACGGTCCCCGGCTCATCGCTTTTGGCATCAAAGAGATGCCCGGCAGATCCGGCGGGGCCAGTCCATCGGCATCACGGCCCGGCAAGGACGACTGATTTTGGTCACCTGGCATCACAGTGTTCTCTTTCTACAAGGTACTCCTTGAGTTTACCTGAAACAAGACCAGGGGAAACACACAGTGATTGACGGCAGGTTAAGAAGTAAGTTTTTCAAGAGTGAGTTTTTCAACAACAGCCGGTGCGCCGAGGCCAGCAGAGTGGTACGCAGCCAGCGCAATCGCCAGCGCCGCCAGACCGTCTTCGCCGGTCGCAAGCTGCGGCACCCTCTGCCCGGAAGCCAGCTTCAGAAAGTCGGCAACAAGGCCGGCGTCCGTGTCGCTGCCCCAAGAAATCCAAGCCGCTGCCTGGTTCCCCGCGCCGTAAGCCGTGAGATTTTGCTTGAACATGTCCATCTCCAAAACGCCGAGCGTTCCCAGCACTTGCAGCGTCACATCGCCCCAAGTCGGGTACGAAGTGGGCCGGGACCAACTTGTGTCCAGTGTCGCAAACACGCCGCCGTCGTAGCGAATGGACAAAAACCCGGTGTCTTCCCAGGGTTGATGGTAAAACCCGTGGCCGATTTCGGCATACACTTCGGCGGCGTCCCGTCCCAGCAAATGCCGGTTCAAGTCCGCGACATGGACCGTATGGTCAAGAACCGCCCCGCCGCCGGACAGCGCCGTATCGGTAAACCAGCCGCCCGGCATCTTGCCGTGGTTCGTGCCTCGGATTGCTAGAATATCTCCCAGTGCGCCGGCCTGTACCTGCTCATACAAGCGTTGATAGGCTGGCGAATAGCGGCACGGAAACGCCGTCGCCAGCTTCACCCCTGCCGCCCGGCACGTCTCGATCATCGCCTGCGCGTCTTCGGAAGTTGTCGCTAGCGGCTTCTCGCACAAAATGGCCTTGACGCCTGCGCTTGCCGCCATCTCTACCAGACGCCGGTGATGCACGTTCTCGCTCGTGACCACAACGCCGTCCAAGTGCTGATCCAGCAACGCTTCTTCACTGCCGAAGAACTGCGTCCCGAACGCCTCCGCCTGCTGTTGCCCGCGCTCCGGGTCGGCGTCTGCAATCCCCACAAACTCCGCGCCGGGATGCGCCTTCAGCGCGGCGGCATACGACGCTGCGTGCATGTGCGCGAACGACAGAATGCCGATTTTAACTGCACTCACAGCGACACCACCTTCCCGGATCCCATGGACTCCAGCGCCGCCAGCCCAATCCGCACCGCTTCCCGCCCCTCGTACACCGTGACCGGCATCGGCGCGTTGGCTTGAAGCGCCGACACAAACGCCGCCAATTCTTTGTAGTAAGGATCATCCGTCGGGGCCATCGGGCTTTCCGGGAATGCCACCCCGCCCCCAGCATTGCCAGCTTGACGCAGCGACGACACCAGCGGCGCAGTTTGGGCCGAATCATGCTCGATCAGCCCGCCGTCCCCTGCCACTTCCAGCGTCGTCCGAAAGCCGCCCGGATGCGCCCATGACCCCGTCACATGGCCGACCGCCCCGGACTCAAACCGCAGCGTCACCAGCGCATAATCCAGCGTGCCGACGTACTCCTGCCGACCCCACAGCCCCTGAGCAAAGACGCGCGAAACCGGGCCGAACGTCCACCGTAGCCAGTCAAAGTCATGCAGGATCAAATCCAGCGCCACGCCCCCGCTTTGCGCCGGGTCCGCGTACCAATTCGGACGCCCCGTGATGCTTGGAAAACTTCCCATTCGCGCCGTCCGAACCGCCGCCGGTGCCCCCACTGCCCCTGCATCTACCAGCCGCTTCGCTTCCGCATATTCCGGGAAAAAGCGCACCACATGGCCCACTCCCGCCGCAACACCTGCCCGTTCGACCGCCGCCACAATCGCATCACAGTCCGCCAGCGTTCGCCCCAGCGGCTTTTCCACAAAAATCGCCAGCCCCACCGCCGCTGCCCTCTCCACATACCCCCGGTGCAGCGGCGTCGGCACGCAAATATCTACAATATCCGGCTCCGCCTCCGCCAGCAGCGTCTCCCAGTCCGAATACGCCGTCCCCAGCCTCGCCGCCGCTTCCGTGCGTGGGTCCAGCACCCCCACCACCTCCGCGTCCGGCAGCAGCGCCCACTGCCGCGCATGAACCTCCCCGATATTCCCCGCCCCAATCAACGCCACCCGATACGTCATGTGCTATCCTTTCATTACTTCTAGCAAATGGCACCCTGCAAGGAGGCTTTTAAAATGCCGTCTTTTCCATTCTCAAGATCAGATAACAAGAGAGCCATCGCCTGGCGCTGGACAGCAAAGATTTCGTCGAGAGAGTTTATGTCCTCATATGCTGAAGCGACATCTATAACTTCTTGAAGGCTTAACTTGACGTAGTATTCCAAATTCGCGCATAGTAACGTCAGACGAGTTGACGTATCTGCGCTATGAACAATATCGTTTCTGGCACCATAGAGCCTTGTCAAATGCCACTCAATATTTTGCTTATGTGCCGCTAGATATTTGGCTGTTGCCTTGTTATCACAAACACCCTGTTGAAATTGGCAAAGTGACAGTTGCAAGGCAGGATATTGGTAGCAATTGAGTTCCATTTGCAGAAAGTGAGGACCGCGTATCGATTCCAATAACTGCTCAAGACTTAGCTCGTGGTAGGAAGAAACGCTGTAGGCTGCGGCTATGCCAAGTGGCAATTCCGATCTGACTGCAGTAAAAGTTTCACGAAAATTTGCTAAAAGTGTTCTTAGATAAGGAATAACCAATAATGATACGACATTGTTTTTCACTCCATTCAGTATATATTTTTCTGTTCTGTCCCTTGCGAGATATTCTAAAGCTGTCCAAGAATTGACTAACCTGTTTTGCAGTTGATTTGTATCTAAGCTCAGGCGGTAATAGTGCAACGCTGATCCCACTTTGCTTTTTGTTTCCGCAGGGAATCGATCACTTGTGTAAAGGCCCGCTAGTCGGTCCAAAAACTCGGCAAACTCTGTTTGATAGATGTTTCTCTTTGGATTAGGCACGGTGGAAGGGAAGCGGAACATCATAGCTGGCTTACTGTTCGAGACACATATGAATTCGTCATGAACGCTAATCAAGTCATGAATTAGCTCGAACCGAAGAGCGTCCATAACACGCTCGATGCTACGTCGTGCTTCTTCACCAGCACTGCGTTCTTCTCGTGCGAAGACTGTCACTCGCGCGAAGTACCTTCTACTTCCCTCTTGATAAAACTCGCTATCTGGTCGGCCAGTTGTCACACCAAATGGCTCTTGGGCGAAATCAATATTTCCAATCTTGTCTGGCAGAGCTTTAGAAGGACCAATCAGCCGAAGGATTACTTGAAACTCAGCATCTCCTGCTAATACTTTGTTCTTGATTGTGTCAAAGCTTCTTGAAAAGCTATCTGTTTGTGTATGTCGAATAAGAACATTGGCGACAATGCCAAACAAACCTTCCAAGCTGTACCCCTCGTTGACAAGTCGAGTTAATAAGCGGCTCGTTAAGTCATTTATTGTAGCGAAGTCTTCATCTCCTAGGGCTACTTCCAATGCGTGAATAACTTGACCCCGGTAGCCTGCGGAGGCTGAAGATTTGAGCCTTCGAAGATGATACGCTAGACTAAGATAGTCTGGACAGGTGGTATTCTCATCTTTGCTCCTCAGCGCTACTGTAAGGGCCGACAAGGCGCGTTCTGTGGCTTCTTTCCAACCTGTGTGTAGTACGAAATCTTTTCCAAGTAACTGTACCGCTTCTTCACAAGAAGATTTAGTACGATAAAGCGGAACATTCGAGTTGCCAAGACTATCTAGAATTTCGTCTGCAATCGCAAGACTGTCGAGCGAACGTACCCGATAGGTATCTAGTGAAGCAGCATGGACACGACTATACCAAGCTTGGATGAAGAGCCGCTGGCAGCGGTTAGACGGCAAAAAAAGTTTGGAATTTTCTATAGGAAGTCTCATAGCAGGTGTTGAAAAAGCGAAATTATGGCATAATAGTAGTGCAGTGTCTTAACCGAGGGGCCGGCATGAGGGGTTTGAGGTTCGTCCCACCTGATTGTTCGCCCCTCACTGCTTTGTCTAATCATCCTCTTGCTGGCCTTACTTTCTCTAATTTTCAGACCTTTGCATTGCCGCTTCATTGTTCAACACACCATTTACGCCAGGTCAAAAGAACTTAATTTTTCGTCTACATACATCTGTTCGTTGTTGATTGCTTTGGGCGCAGGCTAGATAGCCTGCGCCTTTGAGGCGTTTATGAGCAGCCTAAGCTGGTTCCGCAACTGAGGCATTTGTAGCAAGCGCCGCTGCGGATGGTGATGGCGCCGCATTCGGGGCAGGGCGGGGCGTCGGACTGCATCAGCGAGATTTCGCGCTCATGGTCGGTGATGGACGCGGTGTTGGTTTCGGCTAGGTGCGCGTTTGCGCTGTGGTGGCCGTTGCCGTTCCCGTTGCTGCCTACTTTGCTGCTGAGGGTGCCGCTTTTGGAGTCGTGCGTTGGGAGAGCGGGCTTCGCGGGGAGGGCGGGCCGCGCCGGGGCGGCGTAAGCATCTTCCTGGTCGGCAATCAGGCCGACGTTGTGGCGGTCTTCTTTTTGCAGAAAGCGCAACGCTAAGTACCGGAAGATGTAGTCCATGACGGATTTCGCCATTGGGATGTCTTTGTTTCCCGTAAAGCCCGACGGCTCAAAGCGCGAATGGATGAACTTGTCCACCAAAGTCGACAGCGGGACGCCGTATTGAAGCGCCAGTGAAATCGCCGTGGCGAAGCTGTCCATCAGGCCCGAAATGGACGAGCCTTCTTTGGACATCCGAATGAAGATCTCGCCGGGCTGGCGGGTATCCGGGTACAAGCCCACCGTCAGGTAGCCTTCATGGCCGCCGATGCTGAACTTGTGCGTCACACCGTCACGCTCGTCGGGCAGCCGGCGGCGGACCGCCTTCGGCACGGCGAGGGCCGCCGGCGCAGTATCCGGCGCGACCGCTTCGGCAGCAGCGGCTTTGGCTTCCAGAGATTTCTCGCTGGCTGTGTTCAGCGGCTGGGTGCGCTTGGAGCCGTCCCGGTAGATGGCGACGGCTTTGATGCCGAGCTGCCACGCTTCCAAATATGTTTGGGCGATGTCGTCCGGCGACGCATCGTTAGGGACATTCACGGTTTTAGAAATAGCGCCCGAAATAAAGGGCTGGGCCGCCGCCATCATCTTCAGATGCCCCCGGTAATGGATAGACCGGGTGCCGTTCATCGGGCGGAACGCGCAGTCAAAGATCGCCAGATGCTCCGGCTTCAGGTCCGGCGCTCCCTCAATTGTGTCATGCTCGTCAATGAACTTGATGATTCCGAGTGCCTGCGCCTCGTCATACCCCAGGCGATCCAACGCTTCGGGAACGGTCTGGTTGACGATCTTCATCATGCCGCCGCCGACCAGCGACTTGTACTTGACGATCGCAATGTCCGGTTCAATTCCCGTCGTGTCGCAGTCCATCAGGAATCCTATGGTTCCGGTCGGCGCGAGTACCGTCGCCTGAGCGTTGCGATAGCCCGACGTCTGCCCTTCCGCCAGCGCATCATCCCAGGCAATCCGAGCAGCGTCCAGCAGGGTGCCAGGGATCAAAGTGCCGTTGATTTCATCCACAGCCGCGCGGTGCTTGCCCATGACCCGCAGCATCGGCTCCCGGTTCTCGGCAAAGCCGGCAAACGGCCCGCCGCAGTCACGGGCGACTTGGGCTGACTGGTGGTACGCCCGGCCCGTCATCAGCGCCGTCACAGCCCCGGCATACGCCCGGCCCGCATCGCTGTCATAAGGCAGGCCCGCCGCCATCAGCAGTGCGCCCAGATTAGCGTAGCCCAAACCCAGAGGCCGGAACCGATGTGAGCGCTGCTCAATTTTCTCGGTCGGGTAATGGGCAAAGCCCACGACAATCTCCTGCGCCGTGATCATCACTTGAACCGCATGTTCAAACGACTCGGTATCAAACGCCCCGCTCCCCGCATCCCGGAACTTCATCAAGTTCAGCGACGACAGGTTACAAGCAGTAGAATTCAGGAAAAAGAACTCCGAGCAATTATGCACGACAAGGCCGTTCGCGACAAAGTGGCTGGTGACGGCTTCAGTGAGGTCGTACACATCTGCCGTACCGGCTTCTGTAATGGAGACGACTTCGTCGGTCAGCACGTCTTTATAGGTCGTGAATGCAAGGTTCATGTCGTGCAGCCGTGCGGCTTTGGCGCTGGCGGGGTCAAATCCGATTTCCCGCTCAAAGATGACCCGCGACGCTTTGCTAACACGAAGCGAATGCGTCTCCTGCACGGGATAGGACTTCGGCTCACGATTTGCGTCCGGCAATATAGCTTCTGTTAGACCACCGCGCCGCTCGGTATAGATCTTAGCTTTGATGCCAAACGACAGCAGAAGCATCTGAACCTGCTGAAGCAGTTTTTGGGAGGTCGAGTCAAGCGCAACATACTGGCTCTTGTCGCTATAGTTCGCGACAGTGCCGTCGGCAGTGAACAGGCCGCGTAGAACAGAGGCCATTGTCGGCTTGTCTAAGTCAAATATGATCGGCGTAAACCGCTTCTGGCTGCTGCCTTCGCCAAGAACTGCAAACTCTTTGAACAGGTCAACGACGCAAGCAGAGCCGACCAACAAGCGGGAAGTCCCCGACGCGCTCTGCGGCACGACTGCTGCCGCGCCCGGATGACCCGCCAAACCTGCCGCCCGTAAAATTGTCTTCTGGTGGTTGAGTTCCACCGCAATTTTGTCAAGGATCGGCGCTTCGGGGGCGGCCATTGTCAAAATGACATACTCCTGCTCACGGTTCGGCAGAACCTGGCGGGAAAGGCAGCCGTCGCCGACAGCAACGCCGATGGCGAGCGCCAGTGTCTCATTCAAGGCACGGCGTCCGAAACCGGCTCCTTCCAGATGCAGATGCTCGCCCAGGCGCAAGTCTTCCACTGCAACATCACCCCGCTCCGTCGTCAGCACTTGATGATTGCCGGTGATTGTCACTTCAAAGCCGGCACGGGTCCGCAGATTGAACACAGGCTTGTGGCCGGTTGGGAAAATTTGGTTGACGAAGTGCGGCAGGCCGTCGGCACCGATGACGCGGGCGGACTGACCGACGAGTGAGTCAATTCGCTGCCAGCCATCAGAAGTCGCTACCAGCGTGTCACCGGTGACGCACGGGTTACTTGCATGGATTCTGTCCGTGTTGGCGCAGGTGTGCCAGGCGTTTGCCGTCGTGTCGTACTGCATTCCGGGGTCGCCGCAGACCCACGTTCCTTCGGCGATGGAGTGCAGCAGGTCACGCGCCCGCAAGGTTTCGGCGGTCTTGCCGTCGGTGCGGAACTTGGTGTCCCAGGGGCCGTCGGTTTCCACCGCCTGCATGAACTCGTCGGTGACGCGGACGCTATGGTTTGCGTTCTGGAACGGCACAGTGTCGTAAGCGCCGGCGCTGACATTGAACGCGCCGGAGTAACCGGCGTCAATCAGCGCGTGGGCCTTCAA
>CAXTRL010000145.1:0-8302 GCA_964246575.1 uncultured Armatimonadales bacterium | reverse complement strand
CCGGCTGCCAGCGGGGCCGGCGGCTGATAGGTCACCAGGCCAAGCGTGTCGGCGCTTGGCGTGACGTTTCGGCCGTCCAGCGTCAGGCGCGTCGCCGCCGGGTCAACGCCGATTCCCTCTCCATCGGACAGCGCGGCGTAAATCACAGGCCGGTCGCTTTCAACAAAAGAATTGAGGGCCGGGCCGATGTCGGCGATCTTCGGCGGCTGGGTGTCAATCGTCAGCAGGCCCGGCGCTTGAATCAGGGCGCTTTGAACGCCGCCTGCGATCAAGCGGCCCAGCACGGCGGCATTGCGGGCGGAAGTCCCTCTTTGAACGGCATACGTGCCGACATAAACGCCCGCCGACGCTTCGCGCATGAACACTTCTTCGACAACGCCGGGAACGGCAAACGCGGCCCGACCGCCGGGGGTGCCGCTGAGGGTCACTTTCAGGATATCGCCCGCCCGCAGGGGCCGCTGCGGGTTCTGGGTCAGCGAAGTCACTTCCACCGCCGCCACGTTGCCGGCAAGAACATCTGCGCCCGGCGCCGGGGCGCGGGCAGCGGGAACGGGCGGCAGGGCCGGAGGCGTCGGGCTCGGGTTAGCCGCCGTGGAAACGGCGACGCCGTAGCCCAGGCTGTTTGCGTTGTTGGTGCGGATGACGACAACTTCATACGGCTTGAGGTCGGTGAGAGCGATGGCGCTGCCGTCCATCGTAATCGGCGCGTTGGGAACCAGCGTGACTACGCGCCCGCTGTCCAGTGTCAGCGCCGCATTGCCGCTCGGCGGATGCCCGATGCTGACAATGGTTCCCTTGACCTGCCCGAACGTGGCAATGATTACAGTTGCGACGCCGCTATCGCCGCGCTGCACCGTCACCTGGTCGCCCGGCTTGATGTCTGCCAGCGGCACTTCCATTGCAGCTTTATCGGTGACGGAGCGCAGGATTACGGTGGACGCGGACAGGGAAACCGTCGTGTTATTGCCCCCAACGCGCAGGGTAAGCTGGGTCGGCGTCGTGTTCGTGTACAGCCCCGTGACTTCGCCGTGCAGGGTCGTGTTCCCCAGCACGACCGGCAGGGCAGCAAGGTGCTGGTCTACGGTCTGGATGGAAACAATGCTGAGAAGCGGGTCCCAGACCACCGACGCGCCAAGCGACTCGGAAATAAAGCGCAGGGGAACCAGGGTCGTGCCGCGAATCAGCTCCGCCGGCACGGGCAAGGTTTGAGGCTGGCCGTTGACCGTCGCCGTCAGCCCCCCCACCGGCAGGACAATCGCCGTCGCGCCTTTCAAGCCGTAAACCGTTTGTGATGCTTTGTCAAAGCGCACGGTCGCGCCGAGAGCCTCAAAGATGCCGCGCATCGGCACCAGTGTTGAGCCTTGAACCTGCGTCGGCGGCGTCCCCGTGAACGTCAGCGGCGTCCCGTTCAGCACCACTTTGATAAGCGTTTGCTTGATGGGTGCTTGTTTAATGGGAGCGGGCGTTTGGGCGCGGCTTCCCATTGGCAGCAGCGCAGCGAAAGCGAGCAAAGTTATCGTTTGTGTTTTCATCACGCGTGTTAGTTTATCCTGTTGCTTCTTGTCCTAAACGGGAAGCGTTCCAATTGGGTACAATGGTTCCGCTGGAAATGCTTTTAAGAATACTTTGAAGAATACTTTTAGGAACGCTTTTTACCATGCTTGATTTACTGATTGTCGGAGCCGGGCCGATTGGCCTCGCGGCGGCCTGCGCCGCCCAGGACGCCGGCCTGAATTTTTTAATACTCGACAAGGCTGGCCCCTGCCAGAGTTTAGTGGAGTACGCCCCCCGGCAAAGCTTCTACTCGCCCGCGTCGGAGCTGGAAGTCGGCGGCGTCCCCTTCCCCATGGCCGCCGACGACAAGCCGCGCCGGGAAGACGCGCTGGCTTACTACCGGGCCGTCATCACGAGCCGTAAGCTGCCGCTGCAAACCTGGGAGCGCGTCATGTCAGTTCATAAAGACGGCGAGAATTTTGCTGTCGAAACGGCGCAGCAGCCGGACGAAGCCTGGACCAAGACTTATTCCGCCCGCTTTGTCCTGATCGTCAGCGGCGTTTGGGACCAGCCGCGCAGTTTGGGTATCCCCGGCGTGGACCTGCACAAAGTTTCCCTGAATTACTTGGACCCGACCCCTTACCTCAACAAAGACTGCCTGACCATTGGCGGCGGCAACTCTGCCGCCGAAGTCGCCATGTCGCTGGCCCGCGCCGGAGCAAAGTCGCGCCTCGTATTGACAGAACCGTCGTTTGATGTCTGCAATTTGCGTCCGTTTGTCCTGCGCGAACTGTTGATCTTAGTGGAAGAACAAAAAATCGAAGTCTTTTTTGAGACGGAAGCGACCGAAATCACGCCCACCGAGGTCTGCCTGAAGTCCCGCGCGGACGGCAGTTTCCAAAGCGTTCCCAACGATTTCGTCTTTATTTTGATCGGCCAGAACCCGGACATTCCCTTTTTAGAAGATGCCGGCGTCGCCATCAGCCCCGACGACCAGCGGCCTGTCTATGATACCGAAACATTTGAGACCGGCGTTCCCGGCCTCTACGTCGCCGGCTCCATCGCCCGCGACCAGCACATCGTGAATGGCCGCCCCAACGCCGTCGGCATTGTAGAGCGGATTGTGGCGCAGGTGAATGGGCGTCAGGAGATGTGAAACGGGGACGTTGATGCACGAGGGCGTAAACGCCCTCGCTGGGGAGCGCAGACGCTAAGGTCCCGCCTGCGCGGGACAAGATTTAAGACGCTATATACATCTTCCGCCACGCAGGTGGCGGCTTGGCGCTCCGCCCCTCAGCGAGGGCGTTTACGCCCTCGTGCCTTAGCGCCTGGCTCTTGAACCGCATACGTCATCAAACAACCGTTATGAAGAAGCAGTGGAAATGGGCAATCGGCATTGCTGCCTTTTGCATTCTTACCCCAATTATCTCAACAATCACATCATTAGGAATACGCTCTCATGCAATAAATAGCGGAGCCGCCATTGTCGCTGAATTTCTTGGTGACTTGAGAAGCCATGACTACACGAAGGCTCATGCACTTATGGCCCCGTCTGAGCAAGCGGCTGTTTCGGTAACAGCACTTCAGAAGGCACAAGAGCAAATCGAAAAGAAGCATGGTCGCTGGCTTTCTGCCGCAACGGGCGATGAGTACCACCCAAACAGTGCGCTCAATCAAATCACCTACTTTTACGATGCGCGAGTCGAGAAAGACGAAGATATGTGGCTTATGGTTCAGGTTGTCCGAACTAACGGCGGCTGGCGAGTTTCAGAATACCATTATGACTACAGCCCGGCATAACAAGGGCAGTTCTTTCTTATGCTTCTAATCCAATGGCCGACGGTTTTGGCGGCGTTTCTGGCGTCGCTGGTGGAGTTTGTTGAGGCGCTGACCATTGTGCTGGCGGTCGGGGCGGTGCGCGGGTGGCGTCCGGCGCTTGCCGGGGCGGGCGCGGCGGCGGCGCTGCTGGCGGTCTTAATTGCCGGGTTCAGGCCGCATTTGGGCCGGTTAGACGCGCACATCTTTCAGCTCATCGTCGGCGTGCTGCTGCTGCTGTTTGGGCTGCGCTGGCTCCGCAAGGCTATAGGGCGGGCGTCGGGCGTCGTGGCGCTGCACAACGAGGAAAAAGAATACGCCGAGATGGAAGCGTCGCTGCGGGGCAGGACCATCCGGCCCGGCTTCGACACCGGCGCGGCGTTGGCGGCGTTCAACGGCGTGTTCATTGAAGGCATTGAAGTGGTGTTTATCGTGATCACGATGGGCGCGGCCAGTCGTCAACTGGTTCCGGCGGCACTCGGCGCGGGCGCGGCGGCGGTTCTCGTGGTGGGACTGGGGCTTGCGGCCCGGAAGCCGCTGTCTGCCATCCCCGAAAACGCGCTGAAACTGGTGGTCGGCGTTTTGATTTCCGCTTTCGGCACGCTGCTGACCGGCGAGGGGCTGGGACTGGTCTGGCCGGGCGGGGTGTGGACGCCGCTGGAACTGTCGGCGGGCTACTTGGGGGTGGCGGCGCTTGGCGTTGCCCTGGCGAAGTCAGCGCGGCGGGGGGCGCGGGCATGAAAGTCCTTCGCACGATTTTTGACGAGGTGCTTGGCCTTTTTGTGGACGACTGGGCGTTTGCGGGGCTGGTTTTGCTTTGGGTCGGCATGTTTACGCTGCCGGTTCGCAGCGTGATTGGAGCCTGGGCCGGGCCGGCGCTGTTTAGCGGGTTTGCCGTGCTGACGCTGGTATTTGTCGCCCGAAAGGCGCGGCACTGACGGCTGGGGACCACTAAAGATGAATACGGGGAAACAATCTGGGCTTGTTTTCCGTCAAGCGGGAATGATTTCGGGCTAATCTGAGGTATCCTATACTGTACTCTACCAGATGCTTCATCAGATATTTCATCAGATACTCCCGCCGCTCGTATCGCAAGGACACTCTTCCGCATGCACATTCGCACGATTCAGCACGCCGTTCCCTCTAAAAAAGTTACCAACGACGATATTTTAGAGTCGTTCCGCCGCGAAAGCGAAGGTCGCCTCTCAAAATCTGAAATTGACGCGCTGGAAAAGCAGGTGCGCGAAACGCTCGCCACTGCCGGAACCCAGGTGCGCTACAAGCTCAACACCGGCGAGAAGGCAATTGATTTTGTTCTGGCCGCCGGTCGGCAGGCGCTGGCCGACGCCAAGATCGCGCCGGGCGACGTTGACTTCTTGATTTATACCGGCGTCGGGCGCGGCTGGCTGGAGCCGGCGATGGCGAACGTCATTCAAAGCGAGCTGGGGATGCCGAACGCCACTTGCTTTGACATGCTGGACGCCTGCGCGAGCTGGCTGCGCGGAATGCAGATCGGCCACAGCTTGATCCAGAACAAGACGTACAAGTGCGGCATGATCGTCAACTGCGAAAGCAGCTTGGTCCGCTCGTTCTGGTCGGATGAAATCCGTGACGCAAACGACCTCAAGCACCGGGTCGCCCAGTTTACCATCGGCGAAGCGTCCACGGCGACCATTATCACCGACGAAAACCCGAACGACGACTTCAAGTTCCTATTTAAGAACTTCGGCGAGCATTACAAGCTTTGCATGATCCCCCTGTCCAACATGGCCGACTTCATGCCGTCTACCCCCGACGCCCGCTACGCCGAGTTCCAGTTTTTTTCCCTTTCGCGCGATTTAGTCGTCACTACCGTCAAGAAGATCGCCGAAACCTACTCCGCTGACCCCCATTTCCGCTCCGGCTGCTACGACATCGCATTCGGCCATGAAGCCAGCCAAAAGGCCAGTGAAGTCCTGGTCAAGCACATCGGCCTCCCGCCCGGCGTCTATTACAGCGTCCACCCCCGCTACGGCAACTGCGTCTCCGCCTCCGTCCCGCTCGGCATGAGCCTTGCCCAAAAAGAAGGCCGCCTGCGCCGGGGCGACAAAACCCTCGTCGTCATCGGCAGCGCCGGCGTTTCTGTGGGCTTGGCTTCGTTCACCTACTAACCGCGCGTCGTTTCATAGCCGGTGGCCTCATGCAGAAAAAAACCGAAGAGCAGCAGGAAGAAGAATACAATCAGGCGACACAATGGGCTATCAGGAGACGGTGGATGCTGACAGCTATTCACCTGCTTCTGATTGGCGGAACGCTTCAGCAAATAATTGTCAAGCGCTCACAATGGCACCTCCTCTTTACTTATCCGCCTGCACCAAGAGTTTCGGTTTGGAGCGACATCATCACTTGCCTGCTCCTCTCAGCCGCCCTCACTCAGCTTTGGCTGCGAATTCATCGCTACCGGTGTGAGCAGGGTCAAGTGGAGCAATGAGAGTTGCAAGGGGCCGCGAAGCCGCCGGAAGGCATTCAGCCCCCGCCACCTCGCGCCTAAACGTCCCGCCATGAATGGCAGGTCTGGCGGCGAAGCGCCAACCGGTCTGCGACCGGAAGACAAAGAAACCGATTTCATAATCTTCCGCACACCGTGCGGTTGGCGTCTGCGCCTCTAGACCTGCCATTTATGGCGGGGCATTCATAGCGGGATGTTCTGCACATATCTCTAGCCCCCGAACCCTTTTTGCCGCTTCTTCCGTTATGTACGGGAAGGAGCTTTTTCATGCCCGCCCCCAAACGCCGCATCTTAACAATCATCCTCGGCCTTGCCGTCTTCGTCACGCTTTTCCTGCCGTATCTGCGCCCGCGCCCGACGCCGCGCTACGCCGTGACTGATTTGGGCGTCCTGCCCGGCGACACCGTCAGCAGTGCATCGGGAATCAACAACCACGGAGACATTGTCGGCTTCAGCGAAAATGATAATAATGACGAGCGCGTCTTCCTCTACGCTTACGGAAGAATGACAATCGTGGAACCGGCGAAGTCTTTTAATGGGAAGCCGACTATCAATGACAGCGGCAAAATCAATCAGCGGCAACACATCGGCAGTGCTGCAAGTTCGGCGGGCTATGAGCGAAGCCTGCCGCATCATGCTGTTTTCTACAGCGGCAGCCGGAAGGTAGACTTTATCATGCCACAAGGCTGGATGATGGCAAACCTGAGCGGCGTGAACGGGCAGGGACAAGTCATCGGCATCTGCTGGCGGCAGGTTTTGGGGAGCGGTCCGCACTGGGGTCCTTTTGTTTACGACAGCAAGACACGCAAGTTTTCAATGCTGCCGCTGCCGACCGGCTGCCTTGACGCCGAGGTGAACGGCATCAACGACCACGGACAGATGACCGGCTATGCCTGGCGGTCGGGCGGATACAGCAGACAAGCTGTGCTTTGGAATGCCGGGCAGCCGGTCGTCTTGCCAGCAGTTCCCGGCAGGGACAACAGCGAAGGCCAGGGGATCAACGGTCAGGGCGAGATAGTCGGCTCCGCTGGGTCCGAGCCAAACGCAGCGGCGCAGCTTGTCAACAGCCATAACATTCGCCTGCGGCTTCTCGTGCCTTTCTTCAAGAAGCAGTGGGAAGACCATGCCATCCTTTACAAAGGCAGCCAGGCGCAGGATTTGAACACGCTCATCTCTGAAGACGCGGGCTGGACGCTGACAGAAGCTAATGGCATCAATGACCGGGGCCAAATTGTCGGCGCGGGCCTGCATCATGGGCAGGAGCGGGCGTTTCTGCTGACGCCGGTGCGCTGAGGCACAGGGTTCTTGACATTCCCCCACCCTTGCTTTATACTTGTCTCAATGCTTACTTATACTCCTATTGATGCAAAGGATACTTTCCGATGAACCCGACCCTGAAAGAAGTGGTACTGGTGGCAAGCGGCGACCTGCGGCTGGCCGCGAACCAGGCGTGCGAGGACGCACAGGCGGCGATGGAAGGGCTGCTGGCGGCGGCAGTCATCCACGAAGGCTGGACGCTCAGGCGGGGGCATCCGTATGATCCCATCAAGAAGCACGGCTTTATTGACGGGCAAAAGTACGGCATGGAGGTCTTTCTCGGCATTGACCCGCACGCGCCGGTGATTGTCGCGGAAGCTGTTTGGCAGTATTCGCATCACGTCCTGGCCGGGCTGATGACGCACCAGGGGCCGGTACTGACGGTAGCGAATTGGAGCGGGCAGTGGCCGGGGCTGGTCGGAATGCTGAATTTGAATGGGTCGCTGACCAAAGCTGGGGTCAAGTATTCCACGCTTTGGAGCGAAGATTTCACCGACTCGTTTTTCGCCAACGGTTTGCGGGCGTGGCTGCGGGACGGGACGGTGCGGCACAACAAAAGCCATGTCTGCCCCTATGACGAAGCCGAAGCGCCCGAAGACAGCGTCACGGTGGGCCAGGAATTTGCGGCGGCGCTGCTGCATAGGAAGGCCATTCTCGGCATCTTTGACGAAGGCTGCATGGGCATGTACAACGCGATCATTCCCGACGAGCTGCTCCACGCCGTCGGCGTTTACAAAGAGCGGTTAAGCCAGTCAAGTTTGTATGCGAAGATGCAGACGGTTTCGGACAGCGACGCGCAAGGTGTGTATCAGTGGCTTCTCAATCACGGCATGACATTCCACTTCGGCCCCGATGACGCGATGGACTTGACGGAAGCACAAGTGCTGGGCCAGTGCAAGATGTATGTGGCCGCCGTGCGGATGGCCGACGAGTTCGGCTGCGCGGCGGTCGGCATCCAGTACCAGCAAGGGCTGAAAGACTTGGCTCCGGCGTCGGACCTGGCCGAAGGGCTGCTGAACAATGTCGAGCGGCCGCCGGTCACGCATGAGGGGACCGGCGACGTGCTGTACGCGGGCCGGGCGCTGCCCTGCTTCAATGAAGTGGACGAATGCGCCGGCTTAGACGCGCTGGTGACGAACCGCCTGTGGCGCAAGCTGGGCTGGGCGCCGGAAACCACGCTCCACGACC
>CAXTRL010000144.1:0-8392 GCA_964246575.1 uncultured Armatimonadales bacterium | reverse complement strand
CTGTTCATCAACAAAAATCGTAAATAGTATCCACTGAAAAGCACAAAGAGCAAAGATCCAAAAAATCTTTGAAGATGATCATATGACATACAGCGATTCGCTACGTGGCTACGGGCATTCAGTACATATCAGTTGCAACTTTATGTGTACTTACTGCGGATATGATGGGCGGCCTTTCCCAAACTGGTTGCAGCTTACTGTAGACCATGTTGTGCCGACCAGTTCAGGCGGGACAAACGAAGCAAGCAACAAGGTAACTGCTTGCCAAACCTGCAACTCAATCACTAGCCGTATGGTTTTTCCTCTGGGGACTACACGCGAACAAGCACTAGCCGAAAAACTTGCAAGAATCCGTACACGTCAGATGGATTTCTTTAACTTTTGGCGGGAGCATGTTGCTCCACAATACTTGGCACATTGGCAAGAGAAATCTACAATAACTGAGACTTTAGAAGTAACTCAACCTACCCAGGAAGTTGAGGCAGCTTGAGCACCTACGGATTTCGCCCAATGCTGAGGTGAACTGGTGACGCTTTATTATCACGTTAGAGCCGGGCAAGCGCGGCGGCAAATTCTGTTTCCGGGTCTGACGGAAAAGGTACAATTCAGACATGAGCGTACAAGAGATTCAAGCGGCGATTGTAGAACTGCCGGAGGGTGAGTTCGAGAGCCTGATGGAGTAAATTGACGAGTACCGGGAGGCGACCTGGAACCGGCAAATCGCGCAGGATGTGGACGCGGGGCGCTTTGATGCCCTGCGGGAGAGGGTGCGTCAGCAGCGGCAGGCCGGGCAGTGCCGGACGGTATGAGCCGCTTCACGACGCCGGTTCAAGGTTAGCTGTCGCGCTCGACGATGTAGTGGGCGAGGGCGCGGAGGGGGTCGGCTTCGGAGCCGAAGGGATCTAGGGCGGCGAGGGCGGTGTCGGAGGCGCGGCGGGCGAGGGCGCGGGAAGCGTCAATGCCTAAAATCTTGGGGTAGGTGGCTTTGTCTTGTTTCAGGTCGCTGCCGAGGGGCTTGCCTAACTTTTCGGCGTCGCCTTCAAGGTCTAAGATGTCGTCGGTGATCTGGAAGGCGAGGCCGGTCTGGGTGCCGTAGGTGTGCAGGGCGTACTCTTGAGAAGGCGTCGCGCCGCAAAGGCGGGCGCCGCAAAGCAGAGACGCGAGCAGGAGGGCGCCGGTTTTGCGGGCGTGGATGGAAGCGACGGCGGCTTCGTCGAGGTCGCTTTTGCCTTCGCTTTCGATGTCGGACACCTGGCCGCCGACCATGCCGCGTGTCCCGGAAGCGCGGGCGACCATCTGGACGGCGTCCAGGACGCGCTCGGCGGGAACGTGGATGCGGCACTCGGCGATGAGGTCAAAAGCAAGGGCCAGCAGGGCGTCGCCGGCCAGAATTGCCATCGCTTCGCCGTAAACAACGTGAGAGGTGGGATTGCCGCGCCGCAGGGCGTCGTCGTCAATGGCGGGCAGGTCGTCGTGGATCAGCGAGAACGTGTGGATGCACTCGACGGCGCAGGCGAGCGGGATGACCCACTTTATGTCGCCGCCGACGGCTTCGGCTCCGGCGAAAACAAGCAGGGGGCGCAGACGCTTGCCGCCACAAAAGAGTGAGTAGCGCATGGCTTCGTGCAGGCGCGGCGGGAAAGCTTGGGCGTCCGGCAGGTACAAGTCAAGCGCCCGGTCGGTGAGGGCGCGGTGCGCGGCGACATAAGCGTTGAGGTCAAACGCGGCAAGGTCAGTCATACTTAGTTTAAGATCCAGCCGCAGATTGGGCGGCGGCGAGGGTGTTTCGCAGAAGCATGGCGATGGTCATGGGGCCGACGCCGCCGGGAACGGGCGTAAGAGCCGACGCGACTTCGAGAGCGCCGCCGTAGTCCACGTCGCCGACATCGTGGTTTTTGCCGGGAACCCTATTGTAGCCCGCATCTAAAACGACCGCGCCAGGCTTGATCATTTCGCGCGTAATCATGTCGGCTTTCCCGACGCAGGCGCAGAGAATATCGGCCTGGCGGGTGATTTCGGCGAGGTTCGGCGTGCGCGAGTGGCAGACCGTCACGGTGGCATTCTCTTGAAGCAGCAGCAGGGCGAGCGGCTTGCCTAAGATGACGCTGCGGCCCACGACGACGGCGTGTTTGCCGGCGATGGGCAGCTTGTAACGGCGCATCAGTTCAATCATGCCCGCCGGGGTGCAGGGCTGAAACGCAGGCAGGCCGGCCACGAGGCGTCCGAGGGAGATGGGGGCGATGCCGTCCACGTCTTTGGCCGGGTCCATCAGCGACAGCACGGCGGGTTCGTCAATGTGAGGTGGGAGCGGGTGCTGGACCAAGATGCCATGCACAGACGGGTCAGCGTTGAGCATCGCCAAACAATCGGCGACTTCGGCTTCCGAGGCGTCTTTGCCGAACGGGTAGGTGCGGGAGCCGATGCCGGCGCGGGCGCAGGCGCGTTCCTTCATGGCAACATAGGTTTGGGAGGCCGGGTCATCGCCTGCGAGTATTGCGGCCAGCACCGGAACAATGCCCGTCTCTGCCGTCAGCGCCTTTGCCGCCGCCGCGACTTCCGCGCGAATGGTCTTGGCCGTCGCCGTGCCGTCGAGTAGAATGGGTGTGGTCATACTGCGTTTGAGTAAGCGTAAGCTTCCTTTGCTTGGTTTCGCTTGCTGAGTTCGGAAGCACTGCGGATGTCTTCTCGGACGATGACGGCGACCCAGTGCCGCGCGTCCTCATCAAAGCGGATAGTTCCCTGAAAATAAAGCGGATCAGGGCTGCCGTTTGCGTCTTCATCATCCATCTGGAAATCCAGCACAAGTCCTTCTTCCAAAGTGATGCCGAGGCGCTGTAAGTCTTTGTGGGTACCCAGTGTCGTGAGGATGACACGGAATTCTCCATTGACTTCTTCCCACTTGTTCAAGTCAGCATAAACTCGCTGGTCTTTCATGGCATTTCTCCTGCGGCTATTTTACCCGGTGCGGATTAGGAATTGTTGGCTTGAAGAGGCGGCTTGCGGTGTCGGCACCTAAGCCGCGCAGCAAGCAGTGGTCCGGGTTCCCGCGTGTTGGGGCGGGATCAACATCGCCGCCTGCTCCCCGAATTTCCTGCACGGTGGTCACTCCAATTTTGCCGTTCATAAGCGGGTGGGAAAGCTCCCAAGTCGTCTTTCCAAGAGCGCACTGGACGGACACTTGACTGAGCAGGCCCGCAGCATTAGTCAGCACACCAGTTCCTTCTGTGAAGTTACTGGGTTCATTTGCCCCACCGCGTACAACCAGTGCGTCATCAGGCAGCGGGGGCATGAGTTACTCCACACGCACGGGGCCGAAGGCGAGGATGGCGGCTCCGCTCGTGTTTGCCGCCGCGACTTCGGCGCGAATTGTTTTGGCCGTCGCCGTGCCGTCGAGTAGAATGGGTGTGATCATAGTTTATCTCAAGTAACGGGTATGTTATGACTTTTTGCTTGCTGGATGATAAACATCTGCAATTCCTTGTTTATCTGCTCGGCAGGCAGGTAAATATAGTCGCGACGGCCTACAAACAGCAGCCAGACGTCGTGGAATCGCCATACCTTGTCGAGCATACGCCAGGGAACCTCGGCTGTTCCCAGGTCGGATTGCGTCCCGATTACGTCTTCCGTAAATCGGTAAGTAATAAGCTTGCTGTCCATCCTATTGTAGCGGGAATAAGCTCGGTTAAGGAAGACGACATATCCTGCGACCCAGATAAGCGGAACGAGGATTAAAACAGCACAAGCAAAGCCAGTGAACAAGGCTTGGTGCACGAACAAGAGGCTCAGGATCAAAGCGACAGCGACCGCAAACCACCTGAGCAGTCCGCCCCATCCGATATATTGAAGCCAAAAACGACGAGTGGCCCCAGCAATCAATGCCTTTGTTACCGTTATTTCAATTTGATATTGCATACTACTTGAAATGCCGCACAAGTCAGCTAACCCGCACCGGGCCGAAGGCGGGGATAGAGGCTCCGGTGGTGTCGGTGATGTTGCAGTATGGGTAAAGGCCGTAGCCGTAGTACAAGTCAAGGCCGGCGGGCGAAGGGTCGTCGTTGAGTTTGAGTATCGCGTCGGGGCCGTCTAAAGCAATTTTGTAGAGGAGCGCGGCTTCGGTGCCCCCATCGGTGGAGCGCAGGCTGAAGCCGGCGGGTTTGCCGGGTGCGGTGAGACTGCCCTGAGTGTTGGCGAAGGAGACGCGGATTTCGTGGGCGGCGTCATTGCGGACAACAGATTTCAACGTAGGGGCCGGGTGGCCGAGGGCGACGGCGGCGAGGCGTCGGCCAAGCGCTTTGAGGCCGGGCGTGTCAATGTGGATGCCGTCGTCGAGGCCGCAGTCAATGGCGGAAACCATGCCGGCATGGGGCAGCGCCTCGGAAAGAAGGCGCTGGGACTCGCGGACGCTGTTCCAGCCGCTGACGTAATTGGAGGACGGGTCGGCGACCCAGCCGCCAAGCTGGACGAAGAGGAACGGCAGGTCGGGCTGGCCCAAATCGGCGCGGAACGACTGCACAAGCTCGGTCATGCGAGCTTCATACAGGGGGGCGTCGGACATGTTGGCGTCGGACTCGCCTTGATACCACAAAATGCCGGCGACTTTGCCGCCGTTTGCGCGGACCCGCTCTAGCGTCGCGCCGTAAAGAGAGCCGCCCATAGATTTGCGTCCCGGTTCCCATTGCTGCATGGAAGTCCCGCCGTGCGCTGAGGGGATGAGGCCGATGGGAACGCCGGTGGCTTCGGTCATGGCTTTGGCGAAAGTCAGGCCGAGGCCGGAGCCTTTGGCGCGGCCAGCGTCGCGCGGCATCGGCGAAGTGGGCATGGGCATTCCCCAAATCGTGTGATGGATCGGGCGCGGGGACTCGCCGAGCCAGTGCAGCGGCTCTTCAGCGACGGCCCACTCTTCGCGGGACTGGAATGAATGCACGAGGGGGTGCGGGGTTTCTACGTTTATGAGGTCCCCTACCCCTTCCATGTTGCTTTGTCCGGCCAGCACCCAGAGGTCGCCGACCAGCACATGGGGTGCACCGCCGACTTCATATGGCCCGCCGGTTAAAAGTTCCAGCGTCTCGCCGCTGTCTAAAGTCATACGGGCGATGCCGTCAGCGTCCTGCTGAAGCACTTGATAGGGAGAAACGGTCATTTGTGGTCCTCTTCGATGTCGTCTTTTTCAGGATTGAAATTAAGGTGCATCCGGCTGGCGGTCGGCGCGGTCTGGCCTTTGTACTTGGAACCAAGCTCCGGGTGGCCGTAGGGCCGGTCGGCAGGGGTACTCATGGCGAAAAATGAGATTTGGCCTACTTTCATGCCGGGGTACAGCCGAATCTGCAGGTTGGCGACATTGGATAATTCCAGCGTGATATTGCCGTCGAAACCAGGATCAATATACCCAGCAGTGGCATGGATAATTAACCCTAATCGGCCAAGTGAGCTGTTATGGGTTGGAATAAACGACCGTGTGACCAGAAATTGATGATCGGGAGAGTCCACTTCAATGCACCGGACGGCAACCGATTCAACTGTGTCGGCGGACTGGATAAACCGGCGCTTTGTTTCACCCTTCCTTGCAGTCCTCGCAGGGACACGCGCGGCTTTACGCTCCATGCCGAATACCTGAAGGGCGGCCTCAAAACGAATGCGGTAGCGTGTTCCAACCGTGCGCCCGTACAGCCTTGCGGGAGAAGCAACTTGGCAGGCTTTAATGCCTAAGCCGGCAATCAACTCGGCGGCATCGTCGGCAAGCCGTTTGTTGCAGAGACATAACTCGGCTTGTCCCCGCTCGGAGCAGGTGCCGTCGGTATCCATCAGCCCCCGAAGAAGCTCTAAGCGCTGGCAAAATGAAGCTCTCAGATAGGAAGTTGGAATATGTTTCGCGGCCAAGACTCCCAGCGAGCGCAGCCGGCACTTAAAGGAGCCATTGTCACAATATTGGCCTTTGGCGCTGCGGACACGGGCCAAATTGCCGATGCTGAACACGGTTGGGACGCTGCGCGGACCGAGCGGATACCCGCGCCTCAGAAACTCATGATGAAAATGCGCCTGGTCTTCCCTGCCGATAGTCAGAACCGCTTCTGTGGATGTTCCGTCGCCAAGCCAAGCGCCAAGAACATAAGGGTCTATCGGCAGCAGCGCTTCCGCAGATTCCAAAGCCACCACGCCAACGGCATGATTGCATTCCGTATATCCAGGTGTTTGATGCCGGAGGGTTTCCGCAATTTGCGCCGTTGTCTTAACCGAAGGCGCGGGCAGGACCCGAACATTCAGCCCGTCTTTGACCCGCTTATTGAACTTGTTTTCACGCGAACGCTCGTGCCGGGTCCAAGTGACCCAGCGGTGGCCTGCATCGGCAACGACTTCGGTTTTGTCATCAAAGACCAGCTTGTGGCAGACGTTTCCGAGATAAATCGGGCTGACTGCTACGACTTGGCACGGCTCACCATTGCCGCCAAAGACTTGGTCGCCGGGCTTAAGCTGGCCCATCGTTGTCCATCCGCTTGGAGTCGGAACAAGCGTATCCAGCGCCAGCGCTTTGCCTTCGACGCGGCCTACCAGATCATTTCCTAATTTGACGCGCTCTACGGTGTTGCCGAGGATGAACTCGCCGGGGTGGATGATGAACGATTCGTCGGCTCCGACTTCGACCAGCTCGGTGAGGTCTTCCTGCACGGCTTTGGGGTCAATGCAGGAATACTTGTAGTTGCGGAAGACGCGAAAGCGGCTGTCCAAACGAATGTCGATGGAAGCAGGCTGAACCAAGCTTTCGTCGTAAGGCATAATGACGATGCGCCCTTGTGCGATGCCTTCTTTAATGCTATGGTCGGAAAGTATCATAGTTATTGGTTAGCAGAAACGGTCGCTAGAGGCGGAAGCAGTTGCACCACGGCGGTGACCGCTTCCTCTAAACGGGCCGGGGCAAGCGTCGCGATCCGACGGGAAATCAGCCGCTCGGAGGCCGTGTAAAGATAAGCGGGCCGCAGGTAGCTTTGCGTGGATAAAAAACCGCCAATGATGTCCGCTTGTGTCAGCATCAGCCGCGTAGGATCGGGAGCAGCTTGACTTGTAATAAGGCAAACAATGTAATCCAGAGCAGCCCCGTAGGCAACAACGGCCAGAACAACAGCAGGACGGCGTTTTGGTGCATCTCCCACAGAACTTGGAAAAGGCACAATGACAACATCCCCGACAAAATAAAGCGGCACAGCGCCGGCACCAGCGGCGTTCATAAGTGCGCCCAAGCCTTGTCTTCTTCCGGCGTATCCCAGATGTGACGTGTTCCCTCAGCCGCCATCAGGAACCCTTGCTCGGAGAGCGATGCAGGGCCGGCAAAATCTGCCGCCAGTGCAGCAATGTCCTCCTGGGGAAGAAACAGGCGCTTCAGCGCATCAGCGGCTAACTCCTCACGGGAACGCCCTTGACGCGCAGCGGCATCGGTGATGGCTTCCGCTGTTTCTTGTGTTAAATCAAGTGTCAGTGTCATTTGGGTGTAAGGGCTTTCTTAAACCACGCGAAGCGTGGGCCGGACATCTTTTCTTCGGCCTTGAACCCAGCGGCGGCGGCGCAGGCGGCGGCGGGGAGGTTGTCGCGGCTGACGCGGAGCCAGATTTCCGGGTACGGGCGGACTTCGGAGGCGAAGGCGCAGAGGCGGAGCAGCATGGCCCGGCCTACGCCGGCGGAGCGCAGGTCGGGGGCGACCAAGAGGTGCTGGATTTCGATGTCCTGCTCAACCACGTCTTCGACAATTTCGGCATAGGCCGCTAAATCCCCTGCGCGGCGCAGGGTCAGGGCATAATCCGCTTCGTAGGTCCAGGCGGCGACATCGCCGGGGGTCAGCGGGAAGTCGCCTTCGCCGGTCAGGAAGCGCACATCGGCGGCGTCCGAGGCCCAGCCTGCGATGGTTTCCGCTTCCGGCATGGCAAAGGGGCGCAGCTCATAGGCCGGCTCAAAGGTCGGCATGGCCTGTGTCCTCAGCAGCATCCGGCGAAGATTCATCCGAAGACTCGCTACCGCGCGGCTGGCGGGCGAGTGCGCCGAGAACGCCGTTGACGAAGCGGCCTGACTCGGCGGTGCTGTATTTCTTCGCAAGCTCCACGGCTTCATTGACGACGGCGGCGACGGGGGCATCGGGCCGGTACAAAAGCTCGTAGGCGGCGAGGCGCAGGATGTTTCGGTCTACCACGGCCTGCCGATCGGAGTTCCAGTCAGGCGTGAGGGCGGCGATGCGCGGGTCAATGTCGGTCAAATGGTTCAGCGTTTCGCGCACCAAAATCTCGGCGTACTCGCGGTTTGCGCCTTCCAGCGGCGACTGGGCCAGGGCCGCTTCGACGACTTCGTCGACAGGCTGGCGTCCGAGGTCAAGCTGGAACAGCATTCGGAGGGCAAGCTCGCGGGCTTCCCG
>CAXTRL010000143.1:1896-8473 GCA_964246575.1 uncultured Armatimonadales bacterium | reverse complement strand
TCGTCGCCACCTGCCGCCCCAGCGCATGACGCCACTCGGACAGCTTCACCTGGCCTGATGACAGGCCGCGAATGATAATCGCCGCCGATTGCAGGCCCGTGTTGCCGCTGATGGCGGAGATAATCGGCATAAAACTTGCCAGCAGAATAAAGCGGGTCAAGGTTTTGTCAAACACATGGATCACGACGCCCGCAAACAGCTCAATTAAAAGCGTCGCCATAATCCACGGCAGCCGCAGCCGGGCGATCTGCACCGGCGACTTCCGTTCCAGCTCCTCAGCGTCGGAGCCGACCGTCCGCAGATATTCTTCGTTGAATTCTTCCACCAGCACGTCAATCACGTCATCAATCGTCAGAATGCCCAGCATTTTGCCGCCGCCGTCTGTGATCGGCAGGGTGAGCAGGTCGTAGCGGGAAATCAGCCGGGCGGCGTCTTTTTGGTCGGTTTCCGGGGACACGCTGATTGGCTCATGGGTCATAAACTCGCCGGCTAACTGCTCCGGTTCGGCAAGAAGCAGAGCGCTGACCGGGAAAACGCCGACCAAGATGCCGCCCGGCCCGCAAACATAGATTTCATTGATGGTTTCCAGTTCCCCGGCTTCGCGGCGTAGGTAGTCCAGCACTTCCCCAGCGGTTTGTTCGGGCAGGGCGCGGGCGAACTTGTCGGTCATCAAGCGTCCGGCTGTCCCGTCAGGATACGCCAGCAGGGAGCGCACTTCGGCGGCGTCTACGGGGGCGCGGCTCTCCAGGTCCGCCAGCAGCGAGCCGGCGATCTGCGGGCTGGCTTCCGAGACGACTTCGGCGGCGTCGTCCATCGGCAGGTGGTCCAGCAGGTCAGTGATCCGGCTGAGCGGGGCGTTGTCGGTCAGAAAGCGGACCATGTCGGGCGGCAGCTCGTCCAGCACTTCGGCGGCGCGGGCATTGTCCAGCCAGTTGAAGACGGCGAGTGACTCCGCGCGGGAAAGCCTATCCATCGCTTCCACGATGTCCGCCGGGTGACGCCCTTGCAGCGCCGCCGTCATCCGCAGATCGCCGCCGTCCCCCAGCGGCTTGGACAGAGCCGCTTTCAATGATTCCATAAGTTTACGCCGCGCATCTTCCATAGAAGCAGAATACCCGAACTTTTACCACAATTAGATTGATACGAAGTGACACCCAAATTGTTGCAGTGAGGTTACAAACACGCCGCACGGCGGGATATACAGCGGCTTTTCGGGTAAAACAACGGGAAAATCCATGCCACTTGAAGGTTGGCACGGATTTTGCAAGTAAGCAAAGATACGAAGGCACGACTAGAAATCGGCACGATGTAACATCATGAAAACTGCACTGGTTCACGATTATTTGGCCCAAGCCGGCGGCGCGGAACGGGTTGCGGCGGCGTTCCATCTTTTGTTCCCGGATGCGCCTTTGTTTACGTCGGTGTATGATCCCGCCGCAACGCTTCCGAGCTTTGCCGGGATGGACATCCGCACATCGTTTTTGCAGCGCTGGCCGTTTTCATCGCGCCGCTTCCATAAGCTGGCCCTGCCGTACTATCCGCAGGCGTTTGAGCGGTTTGATTTCACCGGGTACGATTTGGTCCTCAGTTCTTCCAGTTCTTTCGCCAAAGGCATCATCACGCCGCCGGAGACCTGCCATGTCTGCTATTGCCACACGCCATCCCGCTTTGTTTGGCGGCAGCAGGAGTATTTGTCCCAGCGCTCCGCCCTTGCCGCGTCTTCCGTCGCCCGCGCCCTTGTCAATTCCCTGCGCTCGTGGGACGTGGAAAGCGCCCAGCGGGTAGATTATTTTGTCGCCAATTCCTACAACGTCGCCCGGCGCATTCGCAAGTTCTACCACCGCGATGTCGCCGCCGTAATTTATCCGCCGGTGGAAACCAAAAAGTTTCATCAGGTCGGCCCGGCGGAAGTCGGCGACCACTTTCTGGTGGTCTCGCGCCTCCTGAACTACAAGCGCATTGACCTCGCCGTGGAAGCCTGCACCCGGCGCGGTTTGCCGCTGCGGGTTGTCGGGATCGGGCCGGAAACAGCAAGCTTGAAGCGGATCGCCGGGCCGACCATTCAGTTTTTGGGCCGGCTGTCCGATGAACAAGTAGCGCAAGAGCTGGCACAGTGCAAAGCGCTGATTTTTCCAGGCGAGGAAGATTTCGGCATTACACCTGTAGAATGCATGGCAAGCGGCAGGCCGGTGGTCGCCTACGGCGCGGGCGGCGCACTCGAAACGGTAATAGATGGGGAAACCGGCCTGTTTTTCCCGCAACAAACTGTGGATTCACTTGTCCATGCATTGGAAGAAATTGATTCGCTTTGTTTTGACCCAGCCGCGCTTCAATCCCGCGCGTCCTGCTTTGACACCTCGGTTTTTGAGAAACAAATTTTAACTCTGGTCGCAGAAGCCCTGGAAGAGCATCGCCGCAGCAACAGCATCGCATCGATTAACCGCAAAAGCCTAGCGCAAAAATCGCACCTGCCGCTGCCGAAAAGCTTTCAGTCAGATTACTCCGAGCCGTACACTGCGCTGCACCAGAGGGAAGCGCAGAACTCCATTTGACGGGTAAACTCAGAAAATATGAATGAACTTCAGCCTGTCCGTTTTTCCAGCCCGCCGCCGCAGCCGCTTCATGCAGAGCCGGCGATCACCGCACGCGACCTTGCGCTGATTGCCTGGCGTCGCTGGTGGCTGATCGCGCTGGTGGTCGGCGTCTCGACTTTGACCGCCGCGCTTTTGTCCAAGCGCACCCCGCCGCAGTGGCAGGCCACAGCCCAAGTGCTGCTGGTGCAGCGGGCGCCCATCATGGCGGCCACACCGCAGGCTGCCGCCAATGCGCCGATGGTGGAGTCGATTGACACTCAGATTACGCTGCTGCAAAGCCGTGAGTTGGCCCAGGAAGCGGCCCAGAAAGTCGGCATTAGCGCCGATGTCCTGCAAGGCGCGACGGCGATCACACCCCGGAAAGACGGCGACAACGTCATTGACCTAACGGTGGTCGCCGACAGCCGCGCACATGCGGTTGCCTGGGCCAGAGCGCTTTGCGAGACGTTTATTGAGTACAAAAGCCGTTTGGCCCAAAGCGGCAGCCAGCAGGATTTGTCTAACTACCAAGTCCAGGCGGCCCAGGCGAAAAAGCAGGCCGCCGCCGCCGACCGCAAGCTGCTGGATTTCCAGCAGTCGCATCATGTCAACGGCATCGGGGTCCTAGACCCGGTGCAGCAGCGGACTGCCGCCTTGAACGCCGTGATTGCTCAGGACGCCGTCGTTGCCGGCCTTCGCAACGACAACACGGCGGCCCAGGCGAACGCGGTCAATTTGCAGCGCCAGCTTGAGCGGGGCAAACAGCTTATCGCCGGGACGCACACGGTTCGGGACGACACGGAAGTCCGGGCGCTCCAAACAAATCTCGGTGACCTCAAGCAAAAGCGCTTCGAACTTTCCCAGCGCGTCCGCCCGGTTCCCGGCAGCCCCGGCGCCCTTCAGTTGTCCCAGCTTGACGGCCAGATCGCGCTGCTGCAAGCCCGGCTCAACCAGGCCATCCAGGCGTCTCAAAGCCAGCCATCCCTGGAAGCCCAGGAAGCACTCCAAAGCGCCAGCGACACGGCCCAAAGCACGGCCCGCTCGGCCCAAATCAAGCTGGACTCAGCCATTGCCGAAGGCACAAAGCTCCGGCAGCAGACGCAGGATTTACCGAAAGTCAGCTTGGAAGCTCAAAATCTTTTGGATGCCGATACCCAGGCCCATAACTTATACAACTCGTCAAGCCTTGCCGTTCAAGCCGCCCAGCTTGACAAAGAAACCGCTTCCGGCAATGTGCAGATTGTTCAGCCCGCGTATGCGCCGCCCGGCCCGTTCCGGCCTGATCCCCAGCGGGACATGGCGCTCGGCTTCGGCATCGGCCTGGTGCTGGCCCTGCTTGCCGTGCTGCTGATGGAGCAGACCGACAGTTCCGTGCGGACCGCCGCTGATGTGCGCCGCCTGGTGGACGGTCCGGTGGTTGCGGTCCTTCCGCAGATGACCCGAACGGAGCGCGGTCAAATTGCCGGCGGCAGCCGCCCGCCGCACCTGATTGAAACCTACAACGCCGCACGGGCCAACTTAGGGCTTGCGATGCGGCAGCGCACCGGGGTCAATTTGGACGACCATCAGGTCATCCTGATCACCAGCGCTTTGCCGGGTGAAGGCAAATCGCTGACCGCTTCCGAGCTTGCCCAGTCGTATGCCCGCGCCGGACGGCGCGTGATCCTGGTGAACGCCGACATGCGGCGGCCTTCGGCGCTGATGCAGGGAAAAACCGGAAAGGAAGCGGGACTGGCCGAAGTTCTCAGCGGCAGCTTGAAAATTGAAGATGCCCTGCATCCGACGGAAACACCCAATCTGTCCCTCCTGCGCGGCGGCCATGCGGTTGAAAACCCGATTGACCTGATTTCGCAGCCGCGCATGGCGGAAACTATTCAAGCGCTGCGCGAAGCCGCCGATGTCGTCATCATCGACTCGCCTCCGGCGGCTGTGGTGGCCGATGCGCTTTTGATCGCCCCTCATGCCGACTGCGTTTTGTATGTCGTCGGCGTCGGCATTGTGGACAACGACAACATGCGGAACACAGCCGGGGCGCTGGCCGCCGCCGCGCCGAAGATGCTGGCTTACTTTGTCAACCGGGTGCCGCGCCTTATGGGCGAGCCGACCAGCTATTCGTATGCCGGCTATGGCCGCACGACGTTTGCCCAGCCGGGCGGCGACATGGACGGCGGCGGACAAGGCTACCAAGCAACGCGCACGGTTTTCTTGCAGCGTGAGCTGGACGGGAACTTGTCGGGGAACACAGGCGCTTCCCCGGTCGTCAGCTCTGCAAGACCGGCGCTGATGCCTGAAGAGCATTCCGGTCCCAACGGCTCCAATGGCTCCGCCCAGGCCGTCCGAGCGCCGCTGCGCGTTTTGCCGCGCGTCGGCTCTTCATTAAAGACGCTGGCGGGTCCTTACATGGGCCAAAGCTTCGCGCTTTCTTCGGACAAGTCGCTGACGCTGGGGACGCGCCCGGACTGCGACATTGCGCTGGCGCGGGACGAGACCATTTCGCAGGTCCACGCGCATATTGCGCCGGAAGACGCCGGTTTTGTGGTCTACGATGTCAGCTCCACCAACGGCACTTTGATCAACGACAAAATTGTCACGCGCCATGTTTTAGAAATTGGCGATGTTTTGCAAATTGGCGCAAGCCAGTTCCGCTATGAGTGATCTACGGGAACATAAAATGAACAACCGCCTACACATTCTTCCAGCCCTTGCTGTTTTAGCGGCGTTTGGCCTGCCCGGCAGCGCTTCAGCTCAGCGGCCCGCGTCGCCTGTCACCGCGCCGTACCTGTTAGGACCCGATGACCAGATCAGCATTCAAGTCCTGAACTTCCCGGAACTGTGCGTTCCGCAAGTGACTGTCCCTTCCGACGGCAAAATTACGGTCCCTGTCCTGAACTCCGTGTCAGTCAGCGGCAAAACAACGGATCAAGTTGCCAGAATGCTCCAAACGAGCTGGAACCGTTATTATGTCGGGGCCTTCGTGTCCGTGACGCTGACCCAGCGGCGGCATCAAAGCGTTCAAGTGAACGGGTATGTCACCCACAGCGAGGCTGTGGACTACCGGCCCGGCCTGCGCCTCATGGAAGCGCTGGCGACGGCTGGCGACGCTGCCGAAAACGGCGATCTCACCCATGTCAGCGTGACGCACCAAAACGGCGCGACCCAAACCGCCGATGTCAGTACGCCGGACAGCGGCGGCTCTGCCCAGGATATTTTGCTTGCCCCCAATGATGTAATTTATGTGCCGGAGCGCCACCAGCAGATCAGCGTTCTCGGCGAAGTCACCAAGCCCGGCTCCTACGAATACAAAAACAAAATGACCGTGCTGGATGCCCTCAAAGATGCCGACAATATCAATGCGCCGACGGCGGACCTTTCCAATGCCACGCTGCGGCACAACGGCACGGACACGGCGCTGAACCTGAGCGCCCTTTTGAAGGGCGGCCAGACCGCCAACAACATCGCGCTTGCGCCCGGCGACAGCATCTTCGTTCCAGTGCTGCACAACCGCATTTATGTGGACGGTGCGGTCCGAAACCCCGGCTACTATGCGTTCAAGCCCGGCGACCGTTTGCAGGACGCCATTGACGGCAGCGGCGGCACGATTGTCGGCACGTCCGACTTAATGAAGGTTACGGTTGTCCATCAAGACAAAGTTGCGAACACATATACTCCGCAAACGGTAGATTACGGGAAGTTCTTGCAGCGTGGCGACGGCACGGTTAATCTGCCGCTTCAGCCCAACGATGCCATTTATGTTCCAATCAAGGGAAGCCCTCAGAATCCGTTGGCAATACTCGGAGGTATTATCGGCATCGGCAGCGGCGCACGGGTGTTGAGCGGGCGCTAGAACCATGCCATGAATGGCACGGCTACATGGCCGTCGGCCACAAAGTACCGCTTCGCGGCACTCAGATTATGTCGAATTGATCTTCTCTTAACCCCGCGAAGCGGTGTTTTGTGGCGTCTTCGCCGTATAGCCGTGCGTTTCAACGCATGGTTCTTGACTT
>CAXTRL010000143.1:0-1796 GCA_964246575.1 uncultured Armatimonadales bacterium | reverse complement strand
CCGCAACAAGTAGGACTTCCGCAACAAGTAGGACTTCCGCAACAAGTAGGACTTCCGCAACAAGTAGGACTTCACAACACTTTATGAGCATCACCGTACAAGACGCGCCTATCCCGAACGCGCCGCGCAGGCCGCTTCGGACATTGAAATCCAAGCCGGGCTGGCAGACGATCAATGTCAAAGAACTGTGGCTGTTTCGTGACCTGCTGCTGACGCTTGCCCAGCGCGACGTCAAGCTGCGCTACCGGCAGACAGCCGTGGGGGCGCTGTGGGTGGTTTTGCAGCCGCTGCTGGCGGCGGGCATCTTTTCGCTGGTGTTCGGCAGGCTTGCCAAGTTCCCCAGCGACGGCGTCCCGTATTTCGTTTTTTCCTATGCCGGGCTGCTTGCCTGGAACGTCTTCAGCGGAACAGTCGTTAAAGTCAGCGCGTCGCTGGTGCAGAACTCCAACTTGATCTCGAAAGTTTATTTTCCGAGGCTGATTCTGCCGCTCTCAATGATGTTCTCCACGCTGATTGATTTCTGCGTCGCGCTAACCTTGCTGCCGGTGCTGATGCTGATCGCGCATGTCGCGCCGGGCATCGGCCTTTTGACCCTGCCGATCTGGTTTGTGCTGATTCTCATGCTGGCCCTGGGCATCGGCATGTACACGGCGGCGCTGGCCGTGACCTACCGGGATGTCCAGTATGTCATTCCGGTCACGATGCAGTTTCTGCTGTATGCTTCCCCGGTGGCCTTTCCGTTGACATTCGCGCTTGCCAAGCTGCCGGCAGCCTACCAGTCTTTTTACTTCCTTAACCCCATGGCGGGGCTTTTGCAGGGCTTCCGCTGGTCCCTGCTCGGACATGGCAGCCTGCCGGTCGCGCCGATTGCTTATGCCGCCGTGGTCAGCCTGCTGGTCTTTATCGGGGGCGCGTATGCATTCAAGAAAATGGAAAGGAAGTTTGCCGATGTCATCTAGCTTAAGCTCAAAGAACGACGTGATGATTTCGGCCCGGAACGTCTCCAAGTCCTACACGATCTCGCATAATGCCGAAGTTCACACGACTGCCTCAGAGGCGCTGATGGCCCGGATCAAAAGCCCGCGTCAGCAGGTGCAGAAAGAGACGTTCTGGGCGCTTTCGGACCTGTCGTTTGACATCAACCGGGGCGACGTGGTCGGCGTGGTCGGACGCAATGGCGCAGGCAAAAGCACACTGCTGAAAGTCCTCAGCGAGATTACCGAGCCGACTCAGGGCGAGATTGACTTGTACGGGCGCGTCGGCAGTTTGCTTGAAGTCGGTACGGGCTTTCACCATGAGCTGACGGGGCGCGAGAATATCTACTTAAACGGGTCAATTCTCGGCATGAGCCGCCGCGAGATTTCCAAGCAGTTTGACGCCATTGTGGACTTTTCGGGCGTGCAGCAGTTTTTAGATACTCCCGTAAAGCGCTACTCGTCGGGGATGTATGTGCGCTTGGCGTTTGCCGTCGCCGCCCATCTCAGCTCCGAGATACTCATTGTTGACGAAGTGCTGGCGGTCGGGGACGCCGAGTTCCAGCGCCGGTGCCTCGGCAAAATGCAGGACGTGGCGGAAAGCGGGCGCACGGTCTTGTTTGTGTCCCACCACATGCAGAGCATCGCGGCGCTTTGCACCCGCGCCATGTACTTGACGCGCGGGCGGATGACTTACTACGGCGGCGTTCAGGAAGCCATCCGGCACTACCTAGACAGCTTCAACTCGCAGGACGCCCAAACCGAAAGCGACGCCCTGCGCCGTCCCGGCTCCGGCGAGCTGCGGATCATGGAAGCGACGCC
>CAXTRL010000142.1:0-8491 GCA_964246575.1 uncultured Armatimonadales bacterium | reverse complement strand
GGCACTTCCGAGTGCCTTGTAGCGAGGACGTTTACGTCCTCGTAATCCTTGCTCGTAATCCTTGCTGTTTCTCTTGGCTTGCCGACCATGCTTCGTTAAAGGGACTACACTGATGAACCCGCAGCTTACCGGCTTGCACCATGTCACGGCGATTGCGAGTGACCCGCAGCAGAACGTAGACTTCTATGCGGGGGTGCTTGGCCTGCGCCTGGTCAAGCAGACCGTCAACTTTGACGACCCGCAGTCGTACCATCTCTACTACGGCGATGGCGTCGGCAGCCCCGGCACACTGCTGACGTTCTTTGCCTGGCCGCATGGGCAGCGCGGCAGGGCCGGGCTAGGGCAGGTCACGGCGGCGTCGCTTGCGATTGGCCCGCATTCTTTAGATTTCTGGCGGGAGCGTCTGGCGTCGCGCGGCGTCGCGCTGCTGGGGCCGGAAACCCGCTTCGGCGACCTCGTGCTGGGGTTCCAGGACCCGGACGGGATGCGCCTAGAGCTGGTGCCGACTGCCGAGGACGCACGTCCCGGCTGGGCCGAAGGGCCTGTTCCCGCCGAACACGCCATCAAAGGCGTCCACGCCGTGACCCTGCCGGAGCGCAATACCGAGCAAACGGCAGCGCTGCTTAAAGAAGCGCTTGGCTTTCGGCTGGTCGCCACAGAAGAAGCGGGCAGCAGCGTCGCCATGCGCTATGTGTTAGGCGAGAACCCGGCGGCGTTTGCGGATGTACTTTTTGCGCCGAACTTGGCGTCCGGGCAGATCGCCGTCGGCACAATCCATCATGTCGCGTGGCGCACGCCGGACGACGCCCAGCAGGGCGCGTGGCTGCAAGACCTCTCACGCCGGGGCTACGGCGTCAGCTCGGTCATGGACCGGGACTACTTCCATTCCATCTATTTCCGCGAGCCGGGCGGCATCTTGTTTGAGATTGCTACGGATTCGCCCGGCTTTGCCGTTGATGAGTCACTGGAAAGTCTCGGCGAAAGCCTGCAATTGCCGTCCCAGTACGCGCCGATGCGGGCGCAGATCATGGCGCTCCTGCCGCCTATCCGTGTGCCGGAGCCAGCATAATGCCGACCCACACGCTGGATTTCGTTCATCGGTTCGTTCCCGCGCTGGAGATTGCCGACGCGGACACGCTGCTTTTGCTGCATGGCACGGGCGGGGACGAAAGCGACCTGCTGCCGCTGGGAATGCTGCTGGCTCCGAACGCGAATCTGCTTAGTCCGCGCGGCAAAGTGCTGGAACAGGGGATGCCGCGCTTCTTTCGGCGTCTCGCGGAAGGCGTGCTGGACGTTCCCGATTTAATCGTTCAAGCGTTGGCGCTGGCGGGATTTGTGTCGGACGCGGCGGCAGCTTACGGATTTGATCCGGCGCGTGTCACCGCCGCCGGGTTTTCTAACGGAGCGAACATTGCCGGAGCTATGCTGCTTCTGCATCCGGGCGTTTTGAGGGCCGCCGTTTTGCTGCATCCGATGGTGCCGCTGGTTCCCGATGCTTTGCCGGCCCTGGTCGGAACGCCTGTATTCATCGGCGCAGGCCGTCAAGACCCGCTGGTCGCGGTGGCGGAAACCGAGCGTCTCGCCGCGCTTTTGCGCTCCGCAGGCGCAGCCGTCACGGTCAATTGGCAGCCGAGCGGACACGCGCTGACCCGCGAAGAAGCGGACGCGGCGGCGTCCTGGCTTCAGGAGCAGCACTTATGATTTCTCGCATTCATCATGCCCAAATTACGGTTCCCGAAGGCGCGGAAGACGAGGCGCGAGACTTTTACTGCGGCCTGCTGGGCCTGCCGGAAGCGCCTAAGCCGGACTCTCTTGCCGGACGCGGCGGCTTTTGGATTGCAGTAGGGGACCAGCAGGTGCATATCGGCATCGAAGCAGGCGTGGATCGCGCGGCGACGAAAGCGCATTTGGCGTATCAAGTGGACGACTTGGCGTGGTGGCGGCAGGCGCTTGGGACGCAGAAAATTAAAATCTTGGAAAGTGTTCCTATTCCTGGCTTCCATCGTTTTGAGTTCCGGGACCCATTCGGCAACCGCATTGAGTTCATTGAGGCGACGCTTTAACATGGCCGGTTCTTCCTGGACGTTTCTGACCAATCATGCCCGCGTTCTGCTGTGTTTAGCGGAAGAGCCGGACCTGCGCCTGCGCGAAGCGGCAGAGCGCACCGGCATTACTGAACGCGCTGTGCAGCGGATCGTCACCGATTTGGAAGAAGCCGGCATCATCACGCGCCTGCGCGAAGGCCGGCGCAACCACTACACTGTGAATGAAAACGCCCCCTTGCGCTACCCCAGCGATGCCGACATCACTGTCGGCGATTTCCTGCGCCTCCGGCTCTAAATCTTAAACGCGAACCTAAATCTTGGGCGAGAACGAGATAGACGTGCCATGAGGTGTCGGCACGATTTTGATCCAGTATTGCGGGGGGCGCTTGCTGACGTCGCTGATGTCGCCGTACCCGAATGTCATCAACAGCGACAATGCTAAACAAGCTGCCGACAAGCTCAAATGCAGCCGGTCCCAGCGCAGCAGGCAGATCGGCCAGAACCAGGTGACGTACCAGGGAAACGGCGGCTTCAGGAACAAAAACATCACGCCTACTGAAAAGACCGCCCAGGCCAGCAGCCAGCCGCCGAGGCGCGGCGCTCGCCAAAGCCAGACCGTCAGCGCCGCGTACAGCAGCACCAGCATCCAGTTCTGGATCAGCGATGTCAGCAGCGTGCCAAGACCCGGCCCCAGGCCGTGCGCGGCGAACCAGGAGTGCAGGGTTGCCGTCCGCGTCAGGTACGTTTCTCCCTGCATGAAGCTCATGCGAAGCTGCGCCGACGCCGTAGTTTCCGGTCCTGCCCAAAGAGGCGCGAAAAACAGGACAAGCGGAAGCAGGACCAGCAGCGGCGCCGCCACAAGCGCCCCCAGCATCTGCCGCCCGGAGCGCCCGTGTTCCAGCCGGGCGTATTCTAAAAACGCCCACGGCAGCAGAGCCAGTGTCACCGGCTTGATGCTCACCGACAGGCCCAGACACAGGGCCGCAGCCAGATAATTCCGGCGAAAGAACAGCGCCGCCCCCCACAGCAAAAATGCAAAGCAAACCAGGTCATTGTGGCCGCTGCCGGGGCCTTCCAGCAGCAGCATCGGGTTTAAGCCGATCGCAAGCAGCGTTACGTTCTCCCGGCCCGGCGCAAGCCGCGCCGTGATGCTGCGCCCCGCCAGCGCCGTCGCCACCAGCGCCCCGGCTTCCACCAGCTTCATCGCCAGCACCTGTGTCCAGACGCCGCTGTGCCGCAGTAGCGCCGCAACCGAAATCTCGATCCAGGTCCAGAGCGGGCCGTAAATTGTTGGCGCGTCCCAGATCAGGAACCGTGCCACGGGGTCGCTGCCGTGCGCCAGCGTTTCCGGGCCGAACACATACGGGTTCTGGCCGTACAGCACAAACAGCCGCCCATGCGAGACGTTGGCATACGAGTCTGTAGACAGCAGCGGCGGCATCAAAAACGCTACGGCGGCTGCGACGCCCGCAATCAGCAGGATGAGAGGCCGCGCCGCAAGCCTAGCCCCGCGCAGGGCTGCCAGGACAAACAGGGTGTAGCTTGCCCAAAGGAGAACGACCGAAGCGCGGAACGCCCGCGAAAACCAGCGAAAAGGCAGTGAGTGAATTGCGTCCAGCCCAAAATGCCGCTGGAATTGGTGCATCCCCGGCGCATTGAGGCCAAAGAAAAACGAGTCGTAGTGCGGCGGCATCGTGTAAAACAGCAGGCTCAAGGCAACGAGAAACGCGCCGAATGCGAACAAGCTCAGGAAGAAAACACGGCTTGGCGCAGCCTTTGCCGCCGTGGTCTGCGGAAAAGAACGTATCCCTAACAAAGATGCCATCAAATAACCTTTTTTAAATAACCTTCTTTTCGACAGCGAAAACTAAAAAAGAGCGGTGCAAAAATTGTGCCAACTCAAACTATGCCAACTTAGTAAAACCAGCCATTTTACATTCCCCGTTAAAGCATGGTATAATCCCCGAACAGCACACTGTTTGTCATACATTTTCTCCTACATTTGCACCAGAAACGAGAAGAAAGAAGCGCGGCGGTCAGAGAAGGGGAGCCACCGGCTGAAAGCTTCCCGACGCCGCGTTCTTTGAAGGACCATTCTGGGAGCAGGAGCGTCTCGTTCACGTTACGAATGATTGAGTGTCCTCGCCGCCATTAAACCAATGCGCGGCGGGGGAACCGAAGTGGAACCGCAGATTACCTAGACCTGTCTTCGGCATGCGCCTTTTGGCGTGTGCCAAAGGCAGGTCTTTTTGCTTTTGGCAGAAGAAAACAGGCAGAAGAATAAAGCAGAAAAAGGAGAAGCAAATGAACACGCTGACAGACAATGGCATTCCAGACGGCTACGACCCAACGCTTTATCGCCTCCGGCATAGCTGCGCTCACCTGCTGGCGCAGGCGGTTTTAGAAGCCTACCCGGACGCAAAGCTTGGGATCGGCCCGCCTGTGGAAGATGGTTTTTATCACGACTTTGATCTGTCCGTGCCGCTTGGCCCGGACGCACTTGCCGAAATTGAGCGGAGCATGAAGCGTCTGATCCAAAAAAACCAGGAGTTCGTAAGGCAGGAGCCAGGCACAGACGCGCTACGGGAAAAGTTTGCAAATCAGCCCTACAAGCTGGAGCTGATACAGTCGCTTGCGGACGCGCCGGACGCAGTCCTTAGCACTTACCCGCAGGGGAGCTTTGAGGATTTGTGCCGGGGGCCGCATCTTGCCAGCACCCGCGACATCCATCCCGATGCCGTCAAGCTCACCCATACCGCAGGAGCCTACTGGCGCGGGGATGCGTCGCGGCCCATGCTTCAGCGGATCTACGGAACCGCCTGGACTTCTGCCGCCGACTTGGAAGCGCACTTGCAGAAGCTGGAAGACGCCAAGAAGCGGGACCACCGAGCGATCAGCCGCAGCCTGGACTTCTTCAGCATTTCCGACGCCGTTGGGCCGGGCCTGATTTTGTGGCACCCGAAAGGCGCGATGGTGCGCTTTTTGGCCGAACAGTTCAGCCAGCAGGCGCACCTCCTCAACGGCTAAGACTGGGTCTACACGCCGCATATCGGCCGGGCCGGCCTTTGGCAAACGTCAGGCCACCTGGACTTCTTCCAAGATTCCATGTACCGCCTGATTGAAGTAGACGGCGACCAATACTACTTGAAGCCGATGAGCTGCCCGTTCCATGCCGAGATTTACAAAAGCCGCCCACGCTCCTACAAAGACCTGCCCCTGCGCTATGCCGAGTATGCCCAGGTGTACCGGTACGAGCTGAGCGGCACACTGAACGGCATGACACGGGTGCGCGGCTTCTGCCAGGACGACGCCCACACATTCTGCCTGCCGGGACAAGTTGGGACGGAAATCCGGCACGCCCTGAAGTTTTCGCTGTATGTTCTGCGGACTTTTGGCTTGACTCAGTTCAAGGCTTATTTGTCTACAAGGCCGGAAAAGAAAGCAATCGGAACACCGGAAGAATGGGAAAGCGCCATTGACCAGCTCCAATCTGCGGTGGAAGAGGAAGGATTGCCGTTTGAGATAGACGAAGGCGGCGGAGCGTTCTACGGGCCGAAGATTGACTTGAAAGTGCAGGATTCGCTGGGCCGGGAATGGCAGCTCAGCACAATCCAGTTTGACTTTAATCTGCCGGGCCGTTTCGGCCTGACTTACATTGGCGCAGACGGTCAGCCGCATCAGCCGTACATGGTCCACCGGGCGCTGTTCGGCAGCGCCGAGCGCTTTTTCGCCATGCTGGTCGAGCATTACGCTGGGGCGTTCCCGCTCTGGCTCGCTCCGGTCCAAGTCTCGGTTGTCCCCGTGACGGACGCGCATTTAGACTATGCACGGGCTGTCGCTGCCAGGCTGAAACAAATCGGGATGCGCGTAAATGTAGATGACGGTGACGCCTGGATGTCCGGCAAAATCCGCACGGCCCAGCTTGAGAAAATTCCCTATGTGCTGGTGGTCGGGGGACGCGAAGAAAAAAACGAAACGGTCTCCGTGCGAAGCCGCGACGGCGACATCGGCTCCATGACGCTTGGCGGCTTCGGCGTGCTCACAAAAGAAGCGCGGGAGCTAGGAACGGCCTCCGAGTTTGCGTGAAACTATTTATTTCCAGGACGAAAACTCGGTGCCTTTCATGACGCAGCTTTCAATCTGCGTAAACAGCGGCGTGCCGTTAGGGTACAGGCCGTCCTGACGCTTGGGCCAATCCGGGTCGGTGTAGAAGCTGGCCCAAGCCCGCTCGCGGTGGGCCAGATTCTCAAAAATCAGCATGATCGTGAGGCGTGGGAGGACGCCGATATAGGTGGTCCAAAAGCCCATGGCGAACATGCCGTGGGTCTCAAACGCCGGAGCGCCTTCCCGGCCGAACCATTCCACGGTTTGTCCCAATCGGGCCATGTCGTCAAAGCAGTAGGTTCGCTGCTCAAAGATCCCGCCCGACAGGCGGCTAGGCTGGTTGCCGAAGCGCGGCTGCCGGGAATAGTCGGTTGCTTTCAAGATGGAGCTGGTAAACGTGTGGATGGGGCTGCCGCCCCATTCGGCGTTGGTGTCGCGCCGCACCTGCTGCCATTCCGGGTCGGCCTCAAACGTGTCCCATAGCGTCTGCCGCCGGCCTAAATCTTCCCAGGCCAGCATGTAGGTCATGCGTGGTATAGGCGTCCCGACAATGATGGACCAGAAGCCGACCGGCTCAATGCCGATGCGTTTCCAAATCCGCAGAATATGGTCGGCGAACCGCTGCGTGACTTGTTCCAATCCTCGGCTGCTGCGGATGTCGTAATGGCGTAGTTCGTAAAGCATAATCAATCACTTTTTGTTAATCACTCTTCGCAGACACTTCTCCACTGTTCTTTAAGTGAAAATACGCTTGCAGCATGGCCCGGCAGACTTTGCCGGCGGTGTCGCCGCCGTGGCCGCCATGCTCCACAATCGCGGCAATCGCAATGGTCGGATGGCTGTACGGCGCAAAACAAATAAACAGCCCATGCGTTTTCGCCGCGCCGTAAGTCTGCGCCGAGCCGGTCTTCGCAGCGACGGCGACGCCGGGGAAGCTGACCACTTTGCCGGTGCCGCGCGTCACGGTTACCCGCATTGCCATCCGCACCCGCTCCAAGTTGGCCGCTGAAACCGGCACATGGCGCGCAATCGTCGGCGTACATCGATAAATGTCATGGTGCGGCGCGTCTATGACCTGTGAAACCACATACGGCTTCAAGACGTTCCCGCCATTCGCCAGCGCCGCCGCCACCCGCGCCATTTGCAGCGGCGTCGTCAGCACGTCCCCCTGGCCGATGGACATATGCAGCGTGTCCCCGCCGAACCACTGGTCAAACGCCGGGCCTAAACGGTGGAAATGCTTCATCTTCCATAACGGCGACGGGATCGAGCCGATGTCCTCGCCGCCTAAGTCTATTCCCGTTTTTTCGGCCAAACCGAACTGCTTGGAATAATAAGATAATCTGTCTGGGCCGATTTTTTGGCCGTAGACATAAAAGAAAACGTCGCACGACTCGGCGATGGCTTTGGTGAAGTCCGTCTCGTCGTGCGTTTCCCAGCAGCCGAACCGGGCGCGGCCTAAATGGTACGAACCGGAGCAGTAGACGCGGCTGCTGGGGGTAATCACGCCGGTCTGCCAGCCGGCGGCGGCGACCACGGGCTTGAACGTCGAGCCGGGCGGGTACATCGCCCCGATGGCCCGGTCAATCAAGGGATGCGCCGGGTCCTGGTGCAGCGGCTTCCAATGCGCCGACGTGATCCCCGTGGCGAACTGGCCGGGGTCAAACGTCGGCGCGGACGCAAGCGCCAGCACCGCACCGGTGCGCGGGTCCAGCGCCACCGCCGCACCGACGAAGTGGTGCGCGGCAAAAACGCGCTCGGCGGCGGCCTGCGTGGGGGCGTCAATCGTAAGCTGCACCGTGCCGCCCGGCGCGGCGTCTTCAGACTGCATCGCCTGGACCGTCCGCCCATGCGCGTCAATTTGAACGTCGGTCCCGCCGGGCCGCCCATGCAGGTAGCTTTCGTAAGTCGACTCAATGCCGGTCTTGCCGAGAAAGTCGTTTTTGGTGTAAATCGGGGTGCCATCGGCGTACTTCCGGGCGCTGAGGCTGCCCCACTCACCCTCGTTGATCCGGCCCATCGTTCCTAAAAGATGCGCGGCCAGCGTGCCGTGGGGATACCAGCGCACCGGCTCCGGCTCGGTGCTGACGCCCGGCAAGTACGGCTTGTTTTCCTCAATCTGGGTCACCGTCATCATCGGCACGTCCAGCGCAATCCGCAGCGGGTCATCTGGGTTGATCCGCTCCGCATCAATAGTCTGCTGGATGTCGGCGGGCGCCATGTGCAGCAGCGCCGCCAGACGGTGGAGCGTCGGCAGGTCTTTGGCAACGCTCGGCACGGCATAAATGGCAAGCCGGGGCCGGTTTGCGGCCAGCAAAACGCCGTGGCAGTCGGTAATGACG
>CAXTRL010000141.1:0-8530 GCA_964246575.1 uncultured Armatimonadales bacterium | reverse complement strand
AGGCGGCACGCCAAATCCGCTTCGGCCAGGGACGTAATTCCGCACCACGGCAGAGAATGCCCCGGCAGCTCGCTCAGCACGACCAGCGTGCGCTTCTCCAATGTGCGCTCCTCGGACGGCAAGGGAACCGGGTCAAAAAGCACTTCCGGGACGTCTAGGCCCACATGGGCCAGAAGGCGCAGCGCCTTGACTTCGCACTCGATCAGGTCTGGAGAATTGATCTTGACGACGCAGCGCCCGACATCATCGCCAGGAGTTTGCAGGTGAACGCGCATTGGGTAGCGCCGGTAATCCGGGCGATAAGGCTGGCTTTGAATGACTCGCGTCCCTAACGGGAAGAGGGACAGGACGGCTTGCACAGAAGTATCCAATTGGCTGGGCATAATTTTTGGATTGACTTAAAAAATCACGCGGCTGGACAAACCGCCGCTCGTTTGGTACAATACGGCTGATTATGACACAAACACGGGAAGCGAGTCTCACGCGGCGGACTTCGGAAACAGAGATTGCGCTTTCGGTGGCGCTGGACGGCGACGGCGGCAGCGAGGTGGTGACGGGCGTCGGCTTTTTTGACCATATGCTGACCCATGTCGCGCGGCATGGGCTTTTGCATTTAAGCGTTCATGCCTCCGGCGACCTGCATATTGACGACCACCATACAGTCGAAGACATCGGAATCGCGCTGGGACAGGCACTCCGGGACGCGATTGGCGACAAGGCCGGCATCGCCCGCTACGGCTTCGCGTTTGTCCCAATGGACGAGGCGCTGGTGGCCTGCGCCCTGGACTGGAGCGGGCGCGGGCTGCTGGTCCATGACTTCCAGTTCCCGTCGCCGAAGATTGGCACGTTTGACACCGAATTAGTGCCGGAGTTCTTTCAGGCTGTTGCCGCAAACGCCGGGCTGAACCTGCATTTCGAGCAGCGGCGCGGGACCAATTCGCACCATATCGCCGAAGCCGCATTTAAGGCGTTCGGGCGGGCTTTAGATATGGCAAAACGTCAGGACAGCCGTGTTCTCGGCATTCCCAGCACCAAAGGCATTCTTTAAGCAGATCCTTATGATTACACTCACGTTCCCGCGCACCTTTGCCGCCGATGTTTCGTACCGGATCGGAACGGTCTTGTTCAGCTTGGTCGGCGTGATCGGCTTCGGCATTGCCGCCAGCCGCCATCAGACCCAGTCGCTTCTGGCGCTGGCTGTGCCTTTTGTGATTTTCTTCGCGGCCCTGCTGCTGACCTGGACATTCCAATTAGTCGTAGACGACACCGGCCTGCATCAGCGCTCCATCTTGGGGCGGCGCGACGTTTCCTGGGACGAAGTCCGGCGTTTGGACCAGAGCCGGGCCTATTCCATTCACGGCACCACGGACCACGAGCTAGTCTGGATGTCCCTCGTATCCACAGTGGCCCAGGAAGCGATTGCGGAAGAAGCCATTCGGCGGGCCGGACTGCGGCTGTCCCCCAAGAAAGCCGAGTATCCGCTGAAGCGGCAATGGCTGCGGTAGAAGGTTACAGGACATGAAAGTCGCAATTATAGATTTTGGCATGGGCAACCTGCGGAGCGTCGAAAAAGCCTTCCACAAAGTCGGCATGGACGGCGCGTTCATTACGGACAACCCGCGCGAAGTGGCAAGCGCCGACAAGGCCGTGCTGCCCGGCGACGGCACCTTTGACCAGACCATGCACTCGCTCCGGCGCTCCGGCACGGACGCCATCGTGCAAGAGTTTGTCGCATCGGGTCGACCCTTTTTAGGCATCTGCGTCGGGATGCAGGTGCTTCTGACGACTAGTGAGGAAGGCGAGCCGGGCGTTTTGGGCCTCAACATCGTGCCGGGCCAAGTGCGGCGCTTTCCCGCCAATATGGGCATCAAAGTCCCTCAAATCGGCTGGAACACGCTCAACTTTGTTCTAAAGTCCCCGCTCGGCGACGGACTGCCCGGCGCATCGCCGATGGCTTACTTTTTGAACTCCTACTACTGTGTCCCCGACGACACCGGCGATGCCGCCGCAACCACCGATTACGGCCTGCCGTTCTGCTCCGCCCTGCACCGGGGCAATGTTTGGGCCACCCAGTTCCACCCGGAAAAGTCCGGCCCCGTCGGCCTGGCGATTCTACGCAACTTCGCACGGTTGTAGAAGCAAAACACGAGGAGAAACAGCATGGATCAGAATGGTTTAGACGCTTTGTTGATTACGCTTGGAAGCTTTGGAGGAGTCGCCCTCATTATTTGGACGTCGCTTCAGGGCAAGGTCGCTCGCATCAAAGCCGAAGCGGAAGCGCGTCGTATGACTGCGACGCCGCTGCCGGACAGCAATGTCGCGGCGGAGCTAAAGGCGCTGCGGCAGCAGATCGCCGAGATGCAAAGCACGGGGCATCAGTTTGACATCTCCTTTGATGCTGCTCTGAACCGGATGGAAAGCCGCGTCAACCGTCTGGAAACCAAGTCCGCCGCCACACCCGCCGAGACCGTGCAGACGCTTCGTAACGGGCTGAACCAGTGACCGCATGAGCAGCACTGAGTATCAGTATGGGCGCGGCGACCATTCCGCGTACCGAACGAGCGAATACGTTTTCCATCAGCTTATTCCGTACATCGGCAACAAGCGTAAGCTGCTGGGTTTGATCAATCAAGCTGTCGCCAAAACAGGAGTTTCCCCAAACGGCACGTTTTTAGACTTGTTTGCCGGAAGCGGCGTTGTTTCGCGCATGGCGAAAAAGCAGGGCTTCCGGGTCATCTCTAACGATTGGGAGCCGTACGCTCGTGCCATCAACCAGTGTTATATCGCCTGCAACTCCGCCCCGCCGTTCGCGCACTTCGGCGGCTACGACCATGTGATTGCCAAGCTAAACGCCGCCACACCCCGCGAAGACTGGATCACGCGCCATCTTTGCCCCGCTAATGACGAGCATTACGACATTCAGCGAGAGCGCATGTTCTATACACATTCCAACGGGATGCTGATAGACGCCATGCGTTTGCAGCTTGAACAGTGGCAGACGGATGGCCTGATTTCAGACGCTGAACTGTTCTGCCTGCTGGCCCCCATGCTGTACCAAGCCTGCTATACCAGCAACACCAGCGGCGTCTTTAAAGGCTTCCATAACGGCTGGGGCGGCCAGACCAAAACGGCGCTGTACCGGATACTGTCTCAGTTCCAGCTCAAGCCTGCGATTTTCTATGACAATGGGCAGGCTAACCGCGTGACCCAAATGGACGCCGCCGCAGTGGCCCAAACGCTGCGGGAGGACGGCGAAATCGTAGACATTGCCTACTTAGACCCGCCCTACAACCAGCACCCCTATGGCAGCAATTACCATGTCCTCAATACAATCACTCTCTGGGACAGTCCGCCGCTCACGGAACAAATTGAAGGCCGCAACAAAGCCGCCATCCGCGAAGATTGGCGCACGGAGCGCCGCAGTCCCTACAATCATCGAGGCGCTGCCGCCGATGCTTTCGACACACTTCTGCAATTGCTGGATGCAAGATTTATTCTCACCAGTTACAGTACCGACGGCACGATCCCTTTGACAGACCTAGTCGAAGCCTGCGTCCGACGCGGCCACACCGACTTCGTTACCCAGCACTACAAGCGCTACCGGGTCAGCACCCAGCGCTTCTCGCACAAACCTGTGAATGTTGAGTTAATACTTATTGTTGATACTCAAAGGACGCATACAGGACCAAGCATCGAGGCGATTTGCGCTGACATTTTACATCAAGAAAAGACTGCACTTGACAGTCATCCTGAAAATGCCGCAAGTAAAGCAGGACAAACAACATTATTTTGAGTGGGGAAATATGGCAAAGAAACTTCAGCTACGGCAAACCAGAGCAGGAACAGTCATCAATGTCACGTCAGCGAAACAAGAGTCTGAAGTCTATCAGGCTTTGCAGACGGTTGTAGCCAACATTACTGACAAGTATGGTCTGCTTCTGCATCACGATCCTTATTGGTTCTTGAAGTACATTGTTGAAAACTTGCGTAGGAATTATCCTGATGAAGATTTTAGCTACTATTTCAACACGTCAAGCATCAGACCAGATGGCGGAATACTATCGCTTCTCGACAACAATGGCAACAAGTACCCAATCTTGATCTCTGAAGTAAAGAATCAAGGAACTAATGATCTTAGGCTTCAAGAAGGTCTAAAAGCACAAGCCAAAGGTAATGCCATTGAGCGATTGGGGAAAAATGTTATCGGGTTACGAGCGGCTCTCGTGCATGAAACCATCTTTCCATTTGTTTGCTTTGGTTATGGCTGCGACTTTGCCGAAGATTCCTCCATCCTTGACCGTGTAGTGACAATAGCAATGTTCGGCAAGCTCAACACGACACACTTGCATAATAGCGGTGAAGGTGGCAGGCTGAACCGAGGCAGTTTCTATTTTCGTGAGCTTAAATGGGAAGTTTCCGAAATGGAAGCAATTATGTACGATATTGCAGAGCGAAGCGTGTTTTACTACTTCTCTCGGTATGGACAGGATAAGTTCCTAAAACTGGAGCCATAAAAAAGCCCCGGCGCATCATGCACCGGGGCCACTGCACCTGCTTCTAGCGGCGGCGCAGGAAGGCAGGGATGTCTACGTCGTTGTCAACGGCCTGGCGCTGGGGGGCAGGCTCCGGGGCGGGCTGGGTGGCCGTGGCGGGGGCAGAGCCGCTGCCGGCTTCGGCGGGGCGGGTTCCGGCGGCAATGGCGGTGCGAACAGGCGCGGGCGGGCGCTGCTGGTCGAAGCCGGTCGCCAGGACGGTAATCCGCACTTCGTCTTTCATGTTCGGGTCCTGCACAATGCCGAAGATGATGTTGGCGTCTTCGGCGTCGGTGGCCTGCTGGATCAGCTCGGTGGCTTCGTGGACTTCCGCCAGCGTCATGTCCGGGCCGCCGGTGATGTTGATCAGCGCGGCGCGGGCGCCTTCAATGCTGGTTTCCAGCAGCGGCGACGCGATGGCGGCCTGGGCGGCGTCCACGGCCCGGTGGTCGCCGGACGCGATGCCGATGCCCATCAGCGCCGTGCCGGCGTTCAGCATGATGGCGCGAACGTCGGCGAAGTCGACGTTGATGATGCCGGGGATGGTGATAATGTCTGAAATGCCCTGAACGCCCTGCCGCAGAACGTCGTCGGCTTCTTTAAACGCTTCCACAAGCGTAGCCCGCTTCTCCACCACGCCCAGCAGGCGGTCATTCGGGATAATAATGACCGTGTCCACTTTGTCTTTGAGATTGTCCACACCTTCGTCGGCCAGGCGCGAGCGGCGCGGGCCTTCAAACTTGAACGGCTTGGTGACTACGGCGACCGTCAGGATGCCTAAATCTTTGGCGATCTCAGCGATGACCGGCGCGGAGCCGGTGCCGGTGCCGCCGCCCATGCCGGCGGTGATAAAGACCATGTCCGCGCCTTCCAGCGACTTCTTAATGTCGCTTTTGGACTCTTCGGCGGCATTGCGTCCGACTTCCGGGTTGCCGCCCGCGCCGAGGCCGCGCGTCAGGTTCTCGCCGAGCTGCAGCTTGTAGTCGGCAGCCGAGATGTCCAGCACCTGGCTGTCGGTGTTCATGGCGATGAACTCGACCCCGGTGAGGCCGGCATCAATCATGCGGTTGACGGCGTTTGTGCCGCCGCCGCCGCAGCCGATAACTTTAATCTTGGCGAACGGCGCCAATTCGTCGCGATAGGCAACTGCCATAGTGAAATCGTCTCCCTTGAAAGCATCAATAGTTTGTGTTTATAAGTGCAATTACTTATGATACCGCAATTCGGGCGCAAGTGCAAATTTTGGGTCGCCTGGTTCCTGAGTAAGCCTAGTTTAATTGATAAAGAGTGTTGTACTCTTCCTGGGCCTGCACTTCTTCCAAACGCGCCGCACGAAGCTCCGCGAGCGCCTTGTGCTGCGCGTCTTCACCTTCCGCCTCAGCAGCGGCATCGGCTGCCCCGTTTTTGCGTTCCCGCGATCTCCAAAGCCGCTCCCAAACGGCATTCTGCGCGGGGCTTTTTGCCGGGGTAAGATTGAGCAACGGATCAGGGCGAGGCTCCTGGTCGTTCCAGGCAATCTCAAACTTTTCCAGCTTGACGGCATAGTCGTAAGCATCTTTTCCACCTGGCAAGTAAGCGGGTATGTAGAGGTAATGACCTTCCATATGGGCTTTGTCGGAATAAACAACTATGTCGATATCGAGTTCTGCGGACTGAACTTGTAGCCACCGATAAATTTCTTCCGGCTCATACTTGCGAGTGTTTTTCTTAGGAAGCTTTAATGTTGTCGTCATGTCATTTCTCCTGGAACAATGGTGCTAATCGTCTTTACAAAAAAGGCAGCGCTCCGAACGGCGGCCCGTAAACCCAGTGGAGTGATGTTCTCCTTGCTTCGGTAATCTGCGGCTAACCGCATCTCATAAAGCTGGCTGAGGCGGTTTTCTAAATCTTCCTGGATTGTTAAAGGAACAATTTTCGGCGGCAAGTTGTTCAAAGCTTCCGGCGTCGCTTCGTGGCTCCAAGCTTCACGACCAGCAGGCGGTATTTGCTTCGCATACAGCAGAAGCGCTGTCGCCGCTTGGTAGGCGGCGTAGTACGCGCGGCTGACACTTGACCTGTGTTCCCCAAATACTTCAAGCTCTTGGGCCGCTTTCAGAGAACCCTGCGCCATGTTCCACCATCTTTCCCATGCTTCCATGCGTTTATGCCTATTCTTTTATTCCTAATTCTGCTGCTTGTTACCCGCCAAGGGCGCGGGACATGATGCGGGAAAAGAAGCGGTGGAATTTGCCGAGAAGTGAGTTTTCGGGCAGTTGACGGCCCTGGTGGTGATGGCGAGCGCCGTACTGCACTAAACCGATGGCGGTGGCGTAGATGGGGGAGCGAAGCTCATTGGAAATGCCGTGGACGTCGCGGGGGCTGCCGATCCGGGTCGGCATTCCGGTGACCTGCTGGCACAGCTCGGCGGAGCCGAGAAGCTGCGAGCCGCCGCCGGACAGGACAATGCCGGCGGGAAGCGAATTGTAGTAGCCGGACTTTAAGATTTCCTGGCGAACCATCAAAAACAGCTCGTGCATCCGAGGTTCAACGATCTCCGCCAAGAGGCTGCGGGGCAGCAGGCGGGGCTCGTCGCTGCCAAGGCTGAGGACCTCAAACAGCACGTCCGGGTCCATCATTTCGGCGGACGCGGCCGCCTGCTCGCGCTTGACCCGCTCGGACTCGTCAAACGAGGCGCGGAGGCCGACGGAAATATCGTGGGTGACATGGTTGCCGCCGACGGGAATGGCGGACGAATAGTAAATGTCGCCGTCCACAAAGATGGCGATGTCGGTGGTGCCGCCGCCGATGTCGGCGATGCAGACGCCTAAGTTCTTTTCGTCCTGAAGCAGCACCGCTTCCGCCGTGGCAATCGGCTCCAGCACCGTCGCTTCAATGGTCAGCCCGGCTTTATGAACGCACTTGGCGACGTTTTGCAGGAACGTCACGGCCCCGGTGACGATGTGGGTTTCGACTTCCAGCCGTGTGCCGGACATGCCGACTGGGTAGCGGATGCCGTTCTGGCCGTCAATAGAATAGGAGCGCGGAATGGCGTGGATGATCTCGCGGTCAGGCGGCAGCACGATGACCCGGCTTTGGTCCTGCACCCGCTCAACGTCATCTTGGGTGATCTCGCGGTTGGCATGGGTGATCGCAATCACGCCGCGCGAGTTCAGCGACGCCACATGCTCGCCGGTGACGCCGACAATGACCCGGTGGATCTCGTAGCCGGACATGGCATGGGCTTTGTCCACGCTGTCCAAAATGGCCTGCGCGGCGCTGTCAATGTCAATGACAACTCCCTTGCGGATGCCGTGGGACAGGCTATTGCCGACCCCCACAATGCTGATGCGGCCCGGCTCCTCGATTTCCGCAACAACGGTGCAAACCTTTGTCGTTCCAATGTCCAGCCCGACGACGCAGTCCCTCGCCACCTCCTATGCTCCCCTCATCCGCCCCAGATCGTTTTATCCGCTCCAAAACCGTTCCGGCTAGGGCTGCGTCTGCCTTCTTTGCGCTTGTTCTCTCTGCTGGCCTTGACGGCCTTCCATCCAGTGCCGGCGAATAATCGACAGATTGACGAAGATACGCCCGCCCAGCGCCACCACCGCCGCCAGGCCCAGCGGCTGGCCCAGCAGTTCACCTAAGTACGCAAGAAACGCCGCCAGCAGCGTGTTCGTCAGAAAGCCGGAAATGAAAACGTCGCTCTTGAACTTGCCTTCGGTCCCCGCCCGGATGCCGCCAATCAGCGAGTCTAGCCCGGCCAGCGCCGCAAGCGACAGGTACTGCCCGTACTGCGCCGGCAGGGTTGCACCCGACAAATAAACCAAGCCGAAGCCGAGCGCCCCCGCCAGCAGTGCAAACCAGGCCATGACGCTTATTCTCCGGGTTTCTTGTCGGCGCTTGCGATCTGCTGGCCTGCGGGCCGGGCATACTTCGGCTCGATCGCGCCGGAATAGGCAGGAATGAGCAGAAGCTTTGCCGCCTTTTCAACCTTGAACATGGCAGGATCAAAAGCCTTA
>CAXTRL010000140.1:0-8530 GCA_964246575.1 uncultured Armatimonadales bacterium | reverse complement strand
TGACCGAGCGCCGAATGTCGGTGACTTCTTCGGGGCGCTCGTCAATCAGCAGCACGACCAGATGCACGTCGGGATGGTTTGTCGTGATGGAGTTTGCGATGGATTTGAGTATAGTTGTTTTGCCGGCTTTAGGCGGCGCGACAACAATGGCCCGCTGCCCCTTGCCGATAGGCGCAATCAGGTCAATGACACGGGCCGTTAAGTTCTTGGCATCAGTTTCAAGCTGAAAACGGTCTTCCGGGTAAATCGGCACAAGTTCATCAAAGTTGACGCGGCTGCGGGCTTGATCGGGCGAAGCGCTGTTGACCGATTCGACGCGGAGCAGGCCGTAATACTTTTCGGTGTCTTTGGGAGGCCGGACCTGCCCGGTCACAGTGTCGCCGGTCTTTAAGTTGAACCGCTTGATCTGGGCCTGGGCAACATAAATGTCCTGGCTGCCGGGATCAAAATTGTTTTGGCGCAGAAAGCCCCACCCTTCCGGCAGGATTTCCAAAACCCCGGATTTTGTCAGCGCGTTCGCGTCCGAGTCTGGGCCGCCCCGGCCCGGCGCGACCCCGTCGCCGCTTTCTGCGGACTGTTCGGGCGCAACTTCGGCACGCGAAGAGTCATTGCGCGAAGCATCTCCACGCGGCTCCCGTAGCTGACGGGAAGATTCACGCGGTTCGCGAGAAGATTCGCGCGGCTCGCGGCTGCTGCCGTCTTTGCCGTTTCGGGGAGCGCGTGGGGTCAGCGGCGGAATAGGATTTTCCACCACCGGACGGGTGGGAATGCTCTCAGAGTCGTCATTTGCCATGTGCTGTGTGGTTACCTTTGAGAATCGGGATAAATAATGCCTTTATGGAGGCGAGGTCAAAGAAGCGGAAAAAATAAACAAGCAGAAATAAAACGATCAGATGATGGTGGACAAAAATTGGAGGTGGCGTCGGACGGAAACGCCCGCGACTGTGGGGACAGCAAAGCGCCCCGGCGAAACCTGGAGAGCAAGCCGGTTTCAAGATGATTATACCATACCAAAAGCAAATCCCAAACAACGAAAACAGATTTTAAGCAGCGGAACGTAAAAGTTACCCGCCGCCGTAGATTTCCGGCTTAAGAATGCCGATGTACGGTAGGTTGCGGTACATTCCCGCGTAATCTAAGCCGTAGCCTATCACAAAATGGTCTTCCACTTGAAACCCAAAGTAATCCACCGGAACATCCATGCGGCGGCGGACCGGCTTGTCCAGCAGCGTGCAGATCTTGACGGACGCAGCCCGGCGCGAGCGCAGGTTTTCCAGCAGGTACGACAAGCGCAGGGTCAGCCCCGTATCTACAATGTCTTCCACGACTAAAACGTGCTTGCTTTCCACGCTTTCGTCCAAGTCTTTCAGAATACGCACCACGCCGGACGATTTCGTGTCGGCCCCGTAAGACGACACGGCGACAAAGTCATATGACAAAGGAATTGTAATCTCCCGGACGAGATCAGCGAGAAAGATGTTCGCACCCTTCAAGATGCAGACCAGCATTAGGTCCTTGCCGGCATAATCCGCCGAAATCTGTGCGCCCATCTCCGCCACCCGCGCTTTAATCTGCGCTTCGGTCAGCAGCACCTGCGCGATGTCGTCTTCCATTCCCAGTTCAGCCGTAGCCATGATTAAGTCCCCATCTTTGCATCCGATAAGCGTAAGCGTACTAAAAAATCATTGATTTCCGCCCGGTTCGGCACGGCTTCCGGCAGCGGCGACTGCTCCCGCACCGTGTCAATCTGCTCAAACAGTCCGGCAATCGCCGCCGTATAAGCCGCGTCGTCGCCGGGGACTTCCGCCTGCTCACGCGTCTTCATCGCCAGCAGCGGCGCAAGGTCCAGCCCGAACCGCTCGTTCAGCGCCAGCAGGTTGGCTTCAACGACGCCTTCCGTCAAAAGCACGATCCCGGTCATCAAAACCCGGTGCAGGTACAGCAGGCGCTTGACTGTCTTACCCACTCCGGGCTTTTGATAGTCGCGCCACTCGCCTTTCGCAAAACCTGCGTAGTGATGGTATAACTTTTTGCTCAAACTGGCCCGCGCCAGTTCTCGCAGCTCGGCGTGTGCGGGCGAAGTCAAGACAACCAGCGGCGACAAGATTTGTTCCAGCACATAGCCATTCGGCTTGACCAGCAGCCGCAGGTACTTGGCGATTTCATGCCCCACGGCCTCTACTTCCACGCCGCCGACAATCCCTTCCGGATCCAAAGTCTCGCGCGGCGTGTCCAGTGACAGCACTTCGGGCAGCGGCGCGGCAAAGGAACCGCGCAGGTCCACATCGCTGTCCAGCGATGGGAACCCGTACAAGTGCGCCCCGCTGACCGTCACAAAAATCAGTCCGGGAATGTTCTCCACAGCATACTGCCGCAGGGCCTCGTAATCAAGTTCGCTCATGCGGTGAGTACCGATACCAAGAATTGAATTGCGAGTTGAAGTTTAGTGTCCTTGAGCCGCCCCAGCCGCCGTTTGATGAGATTTTCAGAAATCGCATAAGTGTAAGCAGGGCGCAGGTAACATTGCTCTGTCAGCCGTCCTCCCTGAATGTCCGTACTGTTCAAAGGCAGCAAATAGGTATCATTAGGTTTCTGCGTCGTAATAATACATAACAGATAATCGCTGCTACGTCCATAAGCAAGCACAGCCATCACGAGCGCCGGGCGAGCCTTGAAACTTTCTTCTCCCGAAAGTGGAAACGGCGCGAGAACAACGTCTCCCTTTACATACCCTGCCATGCCTTATCCTCCTCTAGAGTATCCCAGAATTTGCGGAGGGTCGCTTCACTTGCAAGCGCACAGGCGCGGCCTAAATCCTCCGGCAAATCGGGTATCTCAAATACTTCCCCGTCGTCCGTGATGAAGGCAGGAACCGATTTACGAAAAAGCTGCTGACGAATCCAATCATCCACAGGCAAATGGGCGCGTTCCGCCTCCATCTGAATTTGCTGCTGCTCTTCGGGTGCCAGTTCAATTTCAAGTTTCGCCATAATGCTCCTTTATCTCAACACCTGACAGCGCAAAGGGGGCCAGTAGCAGGCGACGGCTTCGCCAATGATGTCATAGCGGGGCAGATCACCCCAGTAGCGGCTGTCGTCGGACACGTCGCGGTTGTCGCCCATGACGAAATACTGGCCGCTTGGTATGACGCGCGGAGCCATGTCGCCGTGCGCGGCGAATGTCTTGTACGGCTCCGGCAGGCGCTTCCCATTGATAGACACGAAGCCGCTTTGGATCGCAACGGTTTCGCCGGGCAGGCCGATGACGCGCTTGACGTAAATCTCTTGCGGGTTTTTCGGGTAATGAAAGATCACAATCTCGCTGCGCTTCGGCGTACCGAGACGGTAGGCTAATTTATTTGCAAGAACGCGTTCGCCGGTGTACAAGTGCGGCTGCATACACGCGCCAGACACGCAAAAGCCCTGCATGACAAACAGCGTCACGGCCACAGCCAGCAGGACGCCGAGCAGGGCCTGCTCCCCCTGGGAAACGGCTAGGGAGCGTTTTCGAGAAGCGGCGCGAAGATGCGTCCTGCGAAAATGAGTCGTGAAGGACGCGCGTAAAGTGGTCATCAATGAGGGCAAACTCCGATCCCGTACCACTTTTCTTCTGCAATTACCATGCCAACTGCCCGATTATACCCCGGCAGGCAAGGAAAAACCCGCCGATCCGAGAAAGGAAAGCAAGCGGGCAGATTGTTTCAGCAGAAGATCACAGCGCAAAAACATCGGTAATTGGAACAAGCAGGTGAGGGAAAATGGCGGAGCGCACAATGTCTACGCCGGAGAAAACCCCAACCGACTCTTCCGCTCCGGGGGTGAGGCGCAGCACTTCTACCGTCTGCGTGTCGCTGCTGACAACCCAGCATTCCCGGACCTCAACCCGGCGGTAGTCACGCAGCTTGCCGGCAAGAACGGCTCGCGTGTCGCTCAGCGACAGGATTTCCACCACAAGCTCTGGGGCAGGGTCAAGTGCGCTCGGGTCAAGCGGATCGCGGTCTCCAAACCGCTCATGGCTGATAAACAAAACATCCGGCTGCCGCGTTTGGAGGGGCGCGTAAGTGACCAAAACGTCACACGCCGCGACAACCATGCGGCCTTCTCCGCTTGAGCGCGAAAATGCTTTGAAGGCTGCGGCAATGTTGAACAAAATATCTTGATGGCGCACGGTCGGGTTCGGCATCCAGTGACGCACTCCATCCAGGATCTCATAGCGGCGGTTAATTGTACCCTCGGCAAGATAACTTGCGTAAGTCAAAATCGCCGGTGCTGGCTTTTGCGCCGTCAAGTTTTCTGCGGTCAAGCTCATGGCGGCATTATACCCATTGCCGGCAGAGGAAAGCTTGCCAAGCGGCAAAATAGGGCAGACTGGCAAGCACAATGAAAATAGGAGTTAAAGAAGTTCGCTTAAATCGGCATCGCCGATGGCGACGCCGCTGACTTTGCGCTTGATGCGAGCGAGGGCGTTGTCGACGCTTTTGGTCTTGCAGCGCAGCTCGGAGGCGATTTCGCGGTAGGATTTGCCGAGCTGGTAGCCGGACAACACGTGCCACTCGAAATCGGACAAGACCTGCTGCAAGGTGTCGTGCAGGAGCTTGGTGTCTTCGTTCCGCAGCACCATGTCTTCGGGGTCGGAGCCGCCTAAGTTCGGCAGGATGTCGGACAAGTTCCAGTCGGTGGCGGGGTCTTCCGAGGGGCTTTCCAGAGACAGTGACTGGTTCAGCGGCATTTGCTTTTGCCGCGTGGCGGTTTTGATGGCGGTGATGATATGGCGGGTGATGCAGACTTTGGCGAACGCCGGGAACGAAATGGCTTTGTCGGAGCGGAAATCAATAATGGCCTGCCAGAGACCGATTTGGCCGACTTGCAATAAATCTTCTTTTTCCGCGCCCACAAGAAAATAAGACTTCACTTTGGTGCGGACCAAGTTGCGATATTTATAAAGCAAGTATTCGGCGGCAGCGTTCTCGCCGCGCTGGGCGCGGGACACGATTTCCCGGTCCGGCATGTCGGCGTATTTAAGCTGGGATTGGCGCAGGCGATCCGAAAGGTCGGCGGCGGCGCTCCAATCGCTGGATTGGGTTCTGAACACAGGGAGCCTCGCTGGAGGAAATAAATGGGAAAGGGATAAAAAGGAGATGTCTAGTGGGCGGGGCCGTGGTCAATCTCAACGCTGAGAGTGCTGACAACGACGGCCAGCAAGACTAGGGCAACCGTGGCCGCCGTGGAAAGCGGCTTCAGGGGAACTTCCGTAATCAGCCGGTTGCCGAACTTGACGCGCAGGCCGCGAACGGGGTCTTTGCCGACAACGCGCTGGACTTCGCCGAAAAGGTCCAGGCCGAGGCTGAAAAGATTGGAGGAAGGAGCAGTACCAGGCATAATAATAATCCTTGAATGAAGAATGAAATTCTGAAGCGAGACAGAATAAACAGCATCGCCCTTCCCGAATGAGGACGCAAATCCCAGAAGAAATGCGGGGAAGGGCCGTCAGATGGATTTATTATACACGGTGGAGGAAGGGGCGTCAAGCCTTTAGACGTGCGGTTTGCACGTCCCAAAGGCTGTTTTGCGGGAAACAGGGAGTATTTTGCGGAAAAGCGGCTACTTTCCGGCCACAACGGCGGGATCGGAAGAGTTTCGCAGATAAGTCTTGGAGCCGGTGACTAGGTCCATGACGGCATGGCAGCCGGAAAACGAGTACAGCTCCGAGCCGACAGTGCCGGTGCTGACCGGAGCCGCCGAAGCGACGCAGCGCGGGTCGGCGGTGACTAAGGTTGCCACAACAACATGGCAGACAATCACGCCGGCGGCGCAGCCGGCGGCAAGGCCCAGCAGCTTGTCGAACATGCCGGCGTCAAACTGGGTCAAGCCGTACACATACCAGGAAACGCCGAGCAGCAGCGTTCCAAACAGGAGAAACAGCAGAGCGAACGCCCAGCTTTGATTGATCGCCGCGTCTCCAGCGTGGAGGCTGAGCCGGCCTGCCAGCCCTGGCGCGGCCAGCGACGCCGCCCACAGCCCGGCGTACAGCGCCAAAGCGTCCAACGCGGTTCGTCCAAACCCGCGCACGAGGCCAACCACGCCGACGGCGGCAATCAGCACCAGCAGTCCCACATCTAAGCTGTTCATGCCCGAAATTGTCGGCAGATTTAGGGGGAAACTTTACTGGGGACATTCAGGGCAAACGAATCAAGAAGGGCGAACACAAGGTTCGCGCCCTACAATATCCACTCCTACCCCGTAGGGGCGAACCTTGTGTTCGCCTTTCTTTCCATGCCTGCCCCTACGGGGTTGTCTTAATGCGGGGGCGGGCCGGTGCTGCCGTGATCTTCCAGCACGGGAGCCAGCAGTGTTTGGCCCGGCGCAACCGTGTCGCCGCGCAGCATTCGGACCAGCAGGCGGCCCGCTTCCGCCGACGCTTCGTTGAGGCGGACATTCAGCACGGTCAAGTGCGGGGCGACCAGGCGCATAAAGCGGGCATTGAGGCACGTCATCACGCTGACATCCTGCGGGACGCGCAGGCCAGCTTCGGCAATGGCACGCTCGGCCCCCAACGCGCTGATTTCGTCTTCGGCAAAGACCGCCGTCGGACGGTTCGGCTCCCCGAGGCGGCGGCGCAGGGCAAGGTACACGCCGTTTTCATGGTGAACGTCGTCCCGGTATTCCAGCGTTTCATGCAGGCCGAACTCCTGGCGGGCTTTGCACATGCCTTCGTAGCGGCGCTGCCCAACCAGCAAATCCCGCCGGATATTGTAGAATAAGATGCGCCGGTGGCCCAGGGAATGCAGGTGGCGGACGGCCTCATATCCCACAGCGACGTTGTCCGTGCCGACCGCCGCCGGGCCGGCTTCGGGAGCGGAGCCGCGAATCACATACGGCAGGCCGCTTCGGGCGAGAATGGCCGGACGCGGGTCGTCCACCAGCATGTCGGTGATAATCAGGCCGTCGCAGGAGCGCGAGCGGGCAAGCCGCTCCATCGCTTCTACGGGGTTGACGTTCGGCCCGCCGCACTGGGCCAGCATCAAGTGAATGCCGTATTCATTCAGCGTGTACGTCAGGCTGCCAATCATTTCGTGGTAATGCGGCGACAGCTCATCCGGGGCCGCATGGTCTTCCAGAAACGGCGACGCTTTGGCGGCGCGGTCAATCACGATCATCAGCGCAACGGTGTCGGTGCGGCCCCGGACCAGGCTTTGGGCAGCCCGGTTGGGACTGTAATTCATGGTCCGCGCCGCTTCCAAAATACGTTCCCGCGTGGCCGCGCCGACGCTTTTGCCGGCCCGCACCTGCCCGTTCAAGACGCGGGACACTTCCGAGGGCGACACGCCGACCCGCGCGGCCACGTCTTCCAAACGAACCTGGGGAACTATTCGGTCTGCCATAAGTTTCTTTCCAAAAGGCGAATATGAGAATAGCTTGATTATACTCGCAGAATGGATATAAAAGAGCAGTATTCCATTTCTTGCGCTTGGAACAAAGCCTCCGTATTCGTCGGGGAACAAAAACGCTTTGGATTACATTAGAGAATAAAGCAGGGAGAGATGCTGGTTTTGAAATGACAGAAAACGAAATTCGCTGTACGGCTTGACAAAACTATTTGCGAGTGTTATACTATAACACATTGAAATCACCCAAACGATTGGGGAAGGAAAAGCACATGACTATTGCCTCATCATCGTTGATAGCCCCCGCTGTCAACAGCCGCAAACGAAGCGGCTTTACGCTTATTGAATTGCTTGTCGTCATCGCTATTATCGCGATTCTGGCAGCCATTCTGTTCCCGGTTTTCCAAAAAGTGCGCGAGAACGCACGCCGCGCTTCGTGCCAGTCTAACGAAAAGCAGCTTGGCCTTGCATTCATCCAGTACACCCAGGACGCAGACGAGAAATTTCCTCCCGGCAACACCCCGGCAGGCAATGACGCAACAGGCGTGGGCTGGGCGGGTCAGATCTACTCGTTCACCAAAAGCGCCGGCCTGTACAAGTGCCCCGATGACCCCACTAGTGTGGCCACGGCAACCCTGACGGAATCGACCGGCGCAGTCCCGGCCACCGACAATGTCCCGGCCGTACCTGTTTCCTACGGCTACAACTTCCACCTGGCCGCTTATGCTAATGGCGGCACTGGTGTCAGCCGCACCGGCGGCACCACACTGGCTTCACTCGCCGCTCCCGCTTCCACAGTCCTGCTGGGCGAGGTTCAGAAAGATCTTGCAGACGTCACCAATCCTGGGGAGCGGGAGTCAGCCGCCATCTACTGCAAAGGGAGCGACGCACCCCGTGGCAACTACGCTACCAGCGGCACCGCAACCATTCCCGGTGATTACGGCACTATGGGTGTTCTTTACGCCACCGGCGTCCTGCCCAACACGAGCATTCCCGTGATCGGCTCGAAGACGGTCCACACCGCTGGCTCGAACTGGCTTGCCTGTGACGGTCATGTCAAGTACCTGATGCCGAGCGCCGTGTCCGGCGGCTACGGCGAAAGCACTTCTGACTATGTTCCGGCCAACGGCGACTATATCGCCGCCG
>CAXTRL010000139.1:0-8578 GCA_964246575.1 uncultured Armatimonadales bacterium | reverse complement strand
GTCGTCCGCTGGGGCGGCGGCTCCAATGCCGGGCATACGGTGGTCGTGCCGAACGCAGGCGGCGGCGAGGACGAATACAAGCTGCATTTGGTGCCCTCGGGCATTTTGCACCCTAACACGCTGTGCGTAGTCGCCGACGGCGTCGTGCTGGACCCGGCGTCGTTTGTCGGGGAGCTGACGTCTTTGAAAGCGCGGGGCGTGTCGTGTGACAATCTAAAAATCAGCGGCAATGTGCATATTGTCCTGCCGTACCATGTGCTGCTGGATGAACTGGAAGAAAAGCGCAAAGGGAAGCGGGCGCTCGGCACCACCGGGCGCGGCATCGGCCCGGCGTACCAGGACAAGGCCGCACGGGTCGGGATTCGAATGCGCGAGTTTGTCGACCCCGCCCTGTTCGCCGAGCGGCTCTCCGAAGTGCTGGAATACAAGAACGAGCTGCTGACAAAGATTTACGGCGTCGCGCCTATGTCTGCCGAGCAGATATTGAGCGACTTGATGCCCCACGCCGACAGCCTGCGGCCTTATGTGGACGACACCGCCCTGCGCGTCGCGTATGCCGCGCGTTCCGGTAAGAAGGTTTTGTTTGAAGGCGCACAAGCCACGCTTTTAGATATAGATTTAGGCACCTACCCCTACGTTACGTCGTCGCACCCGTCGGCAGGCGGCGCGTGCATCGGCACGGGATTAGGCCCGACCCAAATTGACCAGATTATCGCCGTTACAAAGTCTTACACCACGCGGGTCGGCGCGGGCGCGTTCCCGACCGAGCAGGTCAATGCCATCGGCGACCTCATCCGGGACCGAGGCGCGGAATACGGCACGACCACAGGCCGCCCCCGCCGCTGCGGCTGGCTGGACGGCGTCGCGCTGCGCTACTCGGCTTTAGTCAACGGCCTGACCGATCTCTACTTGGGTCACTTGGACGTTTTGACCGGCTTTGACGAAGTCAAGATGGCGGTCGCGTACAACTTAAACGGCACCGAAATCACCGACTTCCCCAGCGACCAGGCCCGCTTGTGCCGCTGCGAGCCGGTTTACAAGACATTCCCCGGCTGGTCCGAAGACGTCAGCGCCGTCCGCGAATATACCCATCTGCCGGACAACGCCCGCCGCTACGTCGAAGCCGTCGAAGAATACGTCGGCGTCCCCATCACAACCATCTCCGTAGGCCGCCGCCGCGACCAGACTTTGTTCCGCACCGCCTGACTTCGGACGTAACCGCCATGACTATTCTTGCCGCTGCTCCATTTCCTAGCCAGACGCTTTTGGACCACCTCACGCCGGACGCCGGCCTAGCCCTGCGCCGCTGGACGCCTGACGAACTCCGCCGCCTGCTCTCAACCGAGGTTTTCAGCTCTGGCGAAACTCTGGCTTTGGTAGACGGTGAAATCGTAGACGCCGACAGCCGCGCCCCATACTTATTCAGCCGCGACGAATACTATACTCTCGCCGAGCAGGACATTCTCGAACCCGATGAGCGCACGGAGCTAATCCACGGAAGGATAATCACACACATGAGTCCGATGAGAAGGCCGCACAGTCTTTCTGTTGCTATTACAGCGGACGCACTGGAGATTGCCTTTAGGAATACTGGTGCCGTCGAGGATCAATTGTCGATCCATCTGGAAAGCGGGCTGGAACCGCAGCCGGATGTGGTTGTGCTTCGCGGCTCCTCACGAGACTATTTAGAAGTGCCGCGTTCCACTGATGTGCTGCTTCTCGTTGAAATCTCCTACAGCACCTTGCACTATGACCGCAGCACCAAAGCAACCATTTACGCTGAAAACGGCATCGTGGACTACTGGATCGTCAACCTGCGGGCGCGAACGCTGGAAGTATATCGTCAGCCCGAAGGCGACGCTTACATCAGCCTGCGCGTTTACGACGAAACCGAAGCCGTCGCCCCGCTTGCCGCGCCGAACGCCCCTGTCCGCGTCGCCGACCTGCTGCCGATGGTGCAGCCGACTTCATAAGGAAACTCACTGTGAACATCCACCTTGTTGCTCGTTGCGCTGTTATTGCCTGCCTTGTTGCTCCTGCCTGCATCGCCAATGCAAACCAGAAACCTAAAGCAGACCAGAAATCTGTGTCACCTGCCACTGCCTCGCAATCTGTGTCTCAAAAGGATGTCCTCGGTGAATGGCAGACGCAGGGTGAAGGCTGGAGAGTAATACTCAATGCAGACCATAGCGCCGCCGTTTATTCTGAGGGTGTCTTGGAGTCTGCGCCATCGTTCACGACTTGGAAGCTGGTAGACAACCATGTCATTACCGGCGATGCTTCCTTGTTCAAGATAGGCAACATTGTGTCCCTGGGCAATGACTTTGTGCTTATCTCTTACAAAAGTCAGTTCGTGATGCTGCCAAAGCGAGAACTGCCAATAGCAGAAAACAGTGGCTTCGCGGCGTGCAACTGTTTGTGGCGCTCGGCCCGGAAAAGCGACAACGGAAAGTATTAGGAACGGGAGAACTCATGCGGAAAAAGATCATTGCGGGCAATTGGAAGATGAACAAGACGGTTGCCGAGGCGCTGGCGCTGACCGAAGAACTGAAGCCGCTGCTGGCGGGAGCGAGCGGGGTGGATGTGGTCATCTGCCCGGCGTATACGGCGCTGTATGCGGTCAATCAAGCGCTGGCGGGGACAAGCATCGCGTTGGGAGCGCAGGAAGCGTTTTGGAAGGCGTCCGGCGCGTACACGTCGCAGGTGTCCCTGCCGATGCTGGCGGATGTGGGCGTCACATATGTCATTTTGGGGCATTCGGAGACGCGCGGGCGGTTTGGGGTGCCGGAGCCGGAACTGACGCCGGACCTTTTGCGGACGTTCGGCGAGACCGACGCTGGGGTCAACATTAAGACGCAGGCGACGCTGGCCGCCGGGCTGACGCCGATCATTTGCATCGGCGAAACGCTGTCCGAGCGGCAGCGCAATGAAACCGACGACATTGTCCGGGTGCAGGTGCTGGGAGCGCTGGCGGGGGTCAGCACCCAGCAGGTGACGCAGAACGTCGTCTTTGCGTATGAGCCGGTTTGGGCTATCGGCACCGGCGAAACGTGCGCCCCCGATGAAGCCGACCGCGTCTGCGGGGTTGTTCGCCAGACCGTTCTGGAGGCGCACGGACCCGAAGCCGCCGACGCCGTGCGGATTCAGTACGGCGGCTCCATGAAGGCCGACAATGCGGCGGAGCTGCTGACGCGCCCGAACATTGACGGCGGCCTCATCGGCGGCGCAAGCCTCAAAGCCAAAGATTTCGCCGCAATCATTGCCGCCGCAAGTTAGGCCGGGTGTTTGTTCAGAAGTCAAACCGGGAAAAAGAACACAAGAGTTTTTTTTTTGGGGGTTCTGATGAAGACTAATCACATAAAGACGAACTATACAGTAATCGCGGCTGTGTGTGCCGCCGGCCTGAACTTTGCTTTTCTGCCGCCGGTCCATGCCGAAGATACGCTGACATTTACCAACATGGCGGCCAGCCGGGCGGCGGCGGCCATGAGCAAGCGATTCGGGGTGACGATTGTGCTGCGCGGCAGCATCAACACCCAGCAGCCGGTCACGTTTTCGGTAGACAACCCGGATACGGAAGGCGGGCGGCTTCAGGCCATCAGTAGCCTGGCGACCGCGTTAGATGTAGACTTCCAAAAAGTGTATGTGGTCTCCAAAGTAGACCCCGGCGCGGCGGTCCCGGCTGTGCCGCTGGATTCCAACGGCCCGATTGTATTTTCTTCCACCCATGTCCCGGTTCGCGATGCCATCCAGACCGTCGCGGCGGTGGACAATGCGATGACGCAGATCAATAGCGCGATTACCGGCGATGTGACGCTGCCAAGCACGCGCCTCTCCGCCTCGGAAGCCGCCGCCGCGATTGCAAAGCAAACCGGCACCGAGTGGAAGGCATACTACGGAATGTTCAAGCGCGGTGAGGAACCGGCACGTTTTGGGGGCATGGTAGTTGGCGAAACGAACACCGGCCAGCCGATAACAGTCCAGCCTCTTCTAACTTACCGCAGCTCCGCCCCGGTAACAGTGCCGCTGTACGGTCAGCAGAATGCCGTCACTGGTCCCTTTGGAGCAGTGCCGGGCAATCAAAGCGTGCTCACCGTTCCAAACACTAATCTTCCTGTTGACCCGAACGACGGCTTAGGCGGCTTCGGCTATGGCTACGGCGATCCCTACGGGTATACCAATCCGTTTGGGTCTTATGGCTACGCTCCGCCTGTTGGCGTCCCTGCTGCGCCCGGCCCGGTTTATGCGCCTCCGGGTGCCGGGTCGACCGGCACGACCCCTGCTGGGTCAAGCTCTCCTTAGCATAGATAGCAACAACTATGAGCCTTTTGGCAGCTTCTTTGATACGAAACATCCCGGACTTTCCCAAGTCCGGGATTTTGTTTAAGGACATCACGCCTGTTCTTGCCGACCCAACTGCTTTCCAAGAGGTCATGGATGGCTTCGTGGAACACGCGCAGTTTTTCGCGCCGGACGTCGTCGCCGGCATTGAGTCGCGCGGCTTTTTATTCGGCGCTCCGTTGGCGCTGGATTTACGGTGCGGCTTTGTGCCGATCCGCAAGGCCGGCAAGTTGCCGTCGGCTACAGTGCGGGAAGAATATGCTTTGGAATATGGAACGGCAATCATTGAAGCACACCGGGACTCAATAGTACCCGGTCAGCGCGTTCTCATCGTGGATGACCTGCTGGCAACTGGCGGCACGGCAGCAGCGGCGGCGCGTCTTGTGGAAAAGCTGGGCGGCACCGTCGCCGGCTTCTGCTTTCTCGTGGAACTGGAAGCTTTAAGTGGCCGTGCCGCGCTTAACGGCTACCAAGTGCGGTCGTTGCTAGTTTACTGAAGTCTGGCTCTAAACGCAGGTGCAGGCCGACGAAAATCAGAACGGCGGCTGTGGCAAGGGCATAACGGAGGGCAGGACGCGGGGACTCGCCTGCCAGGGTCGGCAGCAGGCGCGACAATCCGCCGCCTGCGACGGCAAACACCAGCGGCAGGATCGGCAGCAGCATTCCCGCCGGCGTGGTGACTGACTGCACCGAAGCCGAAACCAGCGAAATCCCCAGCCACAGCACCACCGGCAGCCAGCGGGCGCGGCGCTGAGGTTCGCTCCATTCCCCGCAGAACGGCAGCCCCAGCCAGACCAGCAGCCCCGCTGCCGGGGTCCAAAGCCAGCGCCAGACCTCGCCGTGCAGCCCCATCTTTGGCATTGGCGGCAGGCTGTGCCAAAGGGCGAAACGTCCGACAATGTACGCGATAAATGGGACCAGAAAGATCGCCGCGCCGTACCCGGTTCGCCTGCGCTGCTGGGCCGCAGACAGCGCCAGCAGCAGCAGCCCAAGCACCATGCCGTCAGGCCGGACAATCGCCGCCCCTGCCGCCAGCGCCAGGGCCGCCAGCGACGACCCCGCGACAAACGCAAACAGTGCGGCGGTTGTCAGCAGGGTAAGTAGCGCACTTTGCGGCGAATAAGCCGCCACGGACGGAAACTGCACGCTTGCCGCCGCCAGCAGCCCCGCGCTGACCCCGGCCGCCCGGTCCCGCGCCTTCCATCCCAGCGCATACAGCGCGGCCACTGTTCCTGCCGCCGCCAGAGACCCCCAAAGCCGCCGCCCCGCAAGCTCGCCGAGCCAGGCCGAACCTGCTAGTGAGACGATGCAAAGCAAGGCTATCCAGCCTGCGTCCAGCGCTTGAAACCGGGGACGATTGGCCCGCGCCGGCATTGCCGGGCGCGAGGCAGGGCGGCGGGGAAGAGGACGCGGCGCGTCGGGATCAGTCGGCGGAGTCTGGGCCATGCCTATCTATACCATACAGCCTTTGTGAGTGTCAAGCCTACGACAATCTGACAAGCATACAGCAGTCTTACCAGTTCCCACGGAAGCGAGCTTTGCGGTATACTGTCAAGAAGCTCATAGAAAGCCGTCCCGCCGTGAACGGCAGGTCTGGAGGCGCAGCCGCCAACCGCACGGTGTGCGGAAGATTAGGACCGTGTCTGTCTTCCGGTCGCAGACCGGTTGGCCGAAGGCCCGCAGACCTGCCGTTTACGGCGGGGTATTGACAGCAAGGGCGGCACATCACGAAGGACAGAAGTTCAGTATGAAGGGCATTATTCTGGCCGGCGGATCGGGAACCCGGCTGCATCCGCTGACGCTTGCGGTTTCCAAGCAGCTTATGCCGGTTTACGACAAGCCGATGATTTATTACCCGCTCAGCGTCTTGATGCTGGCGGGTATCCGCGAGATTTTGATTATCTCGACGCCGCATGACCTGCCGCACTTTGAAAAGCTGCTCGGCGACGGCAGCCGGCTCGGCTGCGTCTTCCAGTACGCCGTTCAGCCGGAGCCGAATGGTCTCGCGCAGGCATTTGTCATCGGCAGGGGGTTCATCGGGGGCGAGAAGGTCGCTTTGATACTCGGCGACAACATCTTCTACGGCTCCGGCATGGCCGACATGCTGCAAAAAAACAATGACCCAGACGGCGGGGTCGTGTTCGCTTACCATGTCAAGGACCCGGAGCGCTACGGCGTGGTGGAATTTGATGCCGACTGCCGGGCCATTTCCATTGAAGAGAAACCCGTGCACCCAAAGTCTGCTTATGCCGTGCCGGGCTTGTACTTTTACGACAACGCCGTAGTCGAGATCGCCCAGGATCTTGCGCCCAGCCCGCGCGGCGAGTACGAAATCACCGACATCAACCGGGAATACTTGGCTCAGGGCCGGCTTCAAGTCGGCATTCTGGACCGGGGAGCGGCGTGGCTGGACACCGGCACGTTCGCGTCGCTGATGCAGGCTGGGACTTTCGTGCAGGTGATTGAAGAGCGGCAGGGCCTCAAAATCGGGTGCATTGAAGAAGTCGCCTACCGCATGGGCTTTATTGACGCTGCCGGGCTTGCGGCCATCGCCGCGCCGCTTTTGAAAAGCGGCTACGGCGAGTATTTGATGAGCTTGCTTTTGCCGCAGTTCATCCGTTAATTGCTGTAAGGCTGTCTAGGCTCGGCACCCTCAGCCTGCGGCGAACAACTCAAGCGGCTTGGCAGATGCTCACGCGGCGGCACTTGTTGATGAGCCGCTTTGCGTCAGCGCCTGACTGAGAATGCTGCTGATTTGGGATGACGTGCTGCCGGCTGTTGTGGTATTGCCTGTCGCGGCGCCAAAAGCGTCCGTGTTCTGCTGGTACGCGGCGGCGGCGGAGGCAGGGCTGCCCCCGCCTCCACGATGATGCCCGCCATGATGAGCATGAGCAGGCTTCAAGGACGATAAATCGCCCGTCTGTGACGCCTGCTGGAACTTGGCGGCGAGGCTGGAAAGCGCCTGCCCTGCGCTGCCGCCGGTCTGCTGCGCGTCCGTCTGAAGCTGGGTCGCAATGTCCGCCGTCGCTTTCTTGAACGCGGTCGGATTGCTGAACGACAACTGCTGAAGCTGGGAAAGCAGCGACGCATCGCTGGACACCGAAGTAGAACTCGCGGCAGAAGTCAGCGCCGCCGTGCTGCTGGAACTGCTGGGGCTGGACGCGTTCGCCGGGGCGCTGGGCGCATACAAAGCGCTCAGCGGATCGGTGGAACTCGCGGCGCTCGAAAAGATGCTGCTGACACTCATCACTTGTCTCCTAACTTGTCTGCTGATTTTTAGAACTTGGCGGCTATGTGGACACCGCCGCTTTCATTCTCGGTAGGATTACCGGTTTTCTTAAGCGCTGTCTTGCTTGCTTGGGGTATTATGGGTGAGATTGATTAACTTTTGAGGAGACACACGCAATGGCAGAAACAGTGAAAACAGCTTCGGGGCTGGAATATGTGGATGAAGTGGTCGGCGACGGCGCAAGCCCGACCGTCGGCAAGCCGGTGACGGTGCATTATACGGGGACGTTTCCGGATGGACGCAAGTTTGACTCGTCGCGGGACCGCAGCAAGCCGTTTGTGTTCACCATCGGCAAAGGGCAGGTCATTAAAGGCTGGGACGAAGGCGTCATGACCATGAAAGTCGGCGGGCGGCGCATTCTGACGGTGCCTTCGCAGCTTGCCTACGGCTCGGCGGGCGCGGGCAATGTCATTCCGCCGAACGCGACTTTGCTGTTTGACGTCGAGCTGCTGGGCGTGGGGTAATCTGGGCAAGGGGGGATGAAAACGATGCTGGAAAAGCTGTCGCCGGACGATTTCGGGCCGGAGTTTCAGCCCCTGCTGACGACGCAGGAATACGGCGGCGGAACACGCATAAACGGGGTGAAGATCATTGACCTGCGCCTTTTGACCGATGACGGCGGCTCGTTCGCTGAGCTGGTGCGCTTTGATGAGTCGGGCCATCTGGAAGCCGTTCCTGAGTTTCAAGTGCGCCAGTCGTCCTATTCGCTCGTGCTGCCGGGCGCGATCAAAGCATTCCATCTGCACTTTGGTCAGGAAGACGTCTGGTTCGTGCCGCCGACCGACCGCCTCTTGATTGGTCTCATTGATGCCCGCAAAGACTCGCCGACTGCGGGCGCGACCATGCGGTTCGTGATGGGCGGCGGCAAAGCCCAGCTTTTGTATATCCCTCGCGGCGTCGGGCATGGCGGCGCGAATATCTGGCAGCAGCCCGCGACCATCTTGTATT
>CAXTRL010000138.1:0-8632 GCA_964246575.1 uncultured Armatimonadales bacterium | reverse complement strand
CAAAAAACTGATGCTCGGCTGTATGCTGGAAACAGGACTGGGAATTGCCGCCGCCGCGCAGATTGCCGCCGGCACTGGGGCATTTGACTTCTTAGATCTTGACTCGCATCGCCTGCTGAAGCCAATTTCAGGGCTTTCCAGCGGATGCGCCGTGCAGGGCGAGGAATTAATTTTGGAAAACGAAGCAGGCTGGGGAACAATTTTGCCGCCCCCGCCGACTAACAAGGAATACGGAGGATGAAAAAATTATGAAACGGACACAAACAGCAATTTGCGCCGCTTTAATTGCGCTGACAGCGGCGGGTCTTGCCGCCCATCCGGCCTTCGCCGACGGCGACAAAAAGAAAGACAAAGGCCCGGTTGTCGTAATCGGCAAGCCAATTGTCACCAAAGACCCGCCCAAGAAGTAGCAAGCGAAAAGAAGCAGCGTCTACGTCGCGCCTAGAAAGCGCTGACGCAGGACAAGCAGGGCGAATTGCGGCAAGGTCATTACTTTGCTGATTTTCTTCGGGTTCTGAATGAGCCGGTACAGCCATTCAAACCCAAAGCGCTGCATGACCACCGGCGCACGCTTGACCCGGCCCGAAAGCACGTCAAACGACCCACCGATGCCCATAAACACGGGTGCGCCGAGGGCAGCCTTGTGCCGGGCGATCCATTTTTCCTGCTTGGGGATGCCGAACGCGACCATGACAATGTCCGGCGCAGCGGCCTTGATCTGCGCCAATACGCCCGGCTCTTGTTCCTGGGAAAAATAGCCGTCACAGACCCCGACAATATGCGTCCCCGGCCACCGCGCCTGCGCCTTAGCGGCGGCTTCGGCGGCCACGCCCGGCGCGGCTCCGAGAAAGAAAATCCGGTAGCCTTTGCCCGGCGACAGCGCACATAGATGGGCCACCAAGTCTACGCCCGACACTTTATAACGCACGGGAACGCCGAGTAAGCGGGACGCAAGCAGTATTCCCGCGCCGTCCGGCGTGACTAAATCCGCGCTTTCCACAATCGCGTGCAGCTCCGGGTCCTGCCGGGCGATGACCGCCATAGACGCATCGGCGGTGACAATCGTATGCGGCGTTTTTTCCGCAATAAAGCGGTCAATCTGGGCCAGCGTCTCGTCCACCGAAACCCGGTCCACTCGCAGCCCTAAAATCGTCACACTGTCCATAGCCTTTATTATACCACGCGCTTTTGCTTGGAAGAATACGCCGTGGTATAATGCGTCATGCTTCGCCCGTTTCCGCATCGTTTTCTCGGCCTCACGCTGCTGCTGCTGCCTGCCCTCCCGCTCGCCTTGCTTTGCCGGGGCCGCACCCCCACCCGCTTTGATGCGAAGAACCTGCCTGCATGGGAACGCCGGACTGTTGTTCAGTACCATCACCTCAGCCGCGAACAGCATCACAGCAGCATTCGGGCTACGCTGAAGCACAGAAAAGAAGCGGCGTTTGGCTAAAGCTTCTTGGCTATGGCGGTGAGCGTGTGCCGCATTCGCGCGGCTTCCTCTGACGGGCTTTTTCCAAAAAGCCGCTTGAACTCGCGGCTGAACTGGGAAGGGCTTTCGTAGCCGACTTGATGCGCCGCTTCCCCGGCATGGACGCCGTCCTGCACCATCAGCATCCGCGCTTTGTGCAGCCGGACGGCCTTTAGGTATTGGAGGGGCGGCGTGGAAGTAATTCCCTTGAAGCGGCGATGAAACACCGTCAAGCTCATATGGGCCTCATCGGCTAAACTTCGGACTTCCAGCGGCTGCGCGTATTCCGCATGAATGCGATGCAGGGCGCGGCTGATCTGGCGAAAATGGCCGTGCATCGTCAGCGCCGCCTGAAGCGCCAGCCTTTGCTCCCCGCACAGGACATGGTAGATAATCTCCCGCACCGTCTGCGGGCCGAGAATGTGCGCCGCTTCAGGCCGCGCCAGATGCTCCAGCAGGCGCACCACCGACTCCCCAAGCGGGCGGTCCAGCGGCGTCGCGCAAATTCCCAGCGGCATGGTTTCGCCCGGTGGAAGGGAACTGTTTCCCATGCTCATCATCAGCTCCGAAAGGACCGAATTGTCGGCGCGGATAGAGACGCCCAGCATCGGGCAATCCGGCGTCGCTTCAATCTCGCATTCAAACGGTAGCGGCACCGTCAAGACCAGATAATTGTTAGGGTCATAGCGGTAGACTCGGTTCCCGATATACCCGGTCTTCCGGCCCTGCGCCACAACTACAATGCTCGGCTCGTAAAGTACGGGCGTCAGCGGAGTGTAACAATTCGTCCGCATCAAATGGACGCCGTCAATGAGGGTTGGCCGCATTCCCTCGCCTGTCGTCAGCTCCATCAAAAGCTGCACCATTCTCCCATTGATCGTGTCCACGTCTGCTCCCCTCTATGTTACTTTGACAATATCGTACCATGATAGCGCGGCGCTTCGCAACCTGGTACCTGTAAAGCGGCACGATTAGGCAAAACATCGCCGTTTTTGTGCCTTCCATCGGCGGTGCTTGACCGGGTTTAATACCCCTATCCAAAACACTGATAGGAGTCCTTTGATGCCCAACACAATCCATGCCTACGCCGTGACCCAAGCGGGCGGCGCTTTAGAGCCTTACACCTACGACGCCGGCGAGCTTGGGCCGGAGCAGGTGGAAATCGCCGTTTCTTTCTGCGGCATCTGCCAGTCCGACGTTTCCATGATTGACAATTTGTGGGGCATGACGGCTTTTCCGCTGGTACCGGGCCATGAAGTGGTCGGCACAGTCGTAGCCGCCGGTGACCAGGTCAAGAACGTCACCGTCGGGCAGACTGTCGGCCTCGGCTGGACTTCCGGGAGCTGCCTGCACTGCCGCCAATGCCTCTCTGGTAACCAGAACCTTTGCCCGGAAGTTGAGGCCACGATTATTGGCCGTCCCGGCGGCTTTGCCGACAAAGTCCGCTGCCACTGGGCCTGGGCCGTGCCGCTGCCGGAAGGCGTGGATGCCGCCACTGCCGGGCCGCTTTTTTGCGGCGGCGTCACGGTCTTTAACCCGCTCGTGCAGTATGGTGTCGAGCCGACGGACCGAGTAGGCGTCGTCGGCATCGGCGGCCTGGGACACCTCGCCCTGCAATTCCTGAATAAATGGGGCTGCGAGGTAACGGCGTTCACGTCCAGCGACGCCAAAGGGGAAGAAGCAAGAAAGCTGGGGGCGCACAACATTGTCAGCACCCACGACGTCGGCCAGCTCAAATCCATTGCCGGCTCGCTGGACTTCATCTTATCCACAGTCAACGTATCCCTGCCCTGGGATGACTACTTCGCCGCGCTCGCACCGAAAGGCCGCCTGCATGTGGTCGGCGTCACGCCGGAGCCGATCCCAGTTCCGACATTTACGCTGATTGGTGGCCAGAAGTCCGTGTCCGGCACGCCCAACGGCAGCCCGACGACGACTGCCCAGATGCTGGACTTCTGCGCCCGCCACGGCATTGCCCCCATCACCGAAACCTTCCCAATGTCCGAAGTCAACGCCGCCCTAAGCCATCTGCGGGAAGCCAAAGCCCGCTACCGCGTCGTCTTGACAAACGAAGGGTAAGACGTTCCCCGCCCTAAACGGCAGGACTTTTCAAGTGCAAGCACCCACCTCCGTGGGCGAAGGCGTTAATCTGGATTTGCCCGCGAAGGCGGGGAATTGCACTGCTGAAGCACGGGGGTTCAGCCCCGTGCTTCCGGCATCATAAAGAGGTTGTTTTCATGGGCCATGACAGCAGCTAAGGCGCTGACATACCCATCTCCCAAATCAAGCATCGTTATGTCTTTGTATGCGAATTTCTGCTGTCCTTCCCAATTCCCGCTGACATCAACAGCTTCAATTACTACCGAGTGTTTGGAGATTTTCACGAGCCTGCCGATAAAGAGACACCGGAGCGCATCTTTTTCCGTACTGATTGAGACCAGTGAGTACCTTGACTGTACCGAAGACAGCGACGCTCTCCACCCGGTCAAATCAATACCCTCGGAAGCTGCGGGAATTCTGCCGAGCAGGCGCAGGGCGCGATTGATGAACGCTGTTTCGTCAACATGGTAGGAGCGAATGTCGGAAAGGCGCACGATAGAATAGCCGTTCAGCATCAGCGTTTTGCCGTCAACAACATGCAGGCAAAGTAGCTTGTCGCTGATGCCGACAACAAAACCATCCAGACTAAAATTGTCAATCGGCTTTCGGTTCAAGTGAACCATAACATCTCGGCCAACAAGCTCGGCGAGTTCTACCAGTTTCTTTTTCACGGAGGTTTCCTTTGCAAGCTATCACGACAAAAAGCCCCCGCTCATTCACGAACGGGGGCTTTCTCAATTACAACAAGCGGGCGGCTTAGGTGCCTTCCTGCCAGGAGGCGAGGTAGCGAGCCTGCTCTTCGGTCAGGGTGTCGATGTGGACGCCGAGCGACAGCAGCTTGAGGCGGGCGATTTCGTTGTCAATCTCTTCGGGAACGCCGTAGACGCTCTTTTCCAGCGTTTTGGCATTCTGGTTCATGTACTCGGCGCTCAGGGCTTGGTTGGCGAACGACATGTCCATGACGCTGGCGGGGTGGCCTTCGGCGCTGGACAAGTTGATCAACCGGCCTTCGCCCAAGATGAACACTTTGCTGCCGTCTTCCAGCACATATTCTTCCACGAAGTCGCGGACGGTCTGCTTGGAAGTGGACATTTTTTCTAAGCTGGGGATGTCAATCTCGACGTTGAAGTGGCCGGAGTTCGAGACAATCGCGCCGTCTTTCATGGCGGCGAAATGCTCGGCCCGGATCACGTCTTTGTCGCCGGTGACGGTGCAGAAGAAGTCGCCGACTTTGGCGGCGTCGGCCATCGGCATGACATGGAAGCCGTCCATCGTGGCTTCCAAAGCGCGGAGCGGGTCGATCTCGGTGACGATCACCTGAGCGCCCATGCCCTTCGCCCGCATCGCCAGCCCCTTGCCGCACCAGCCGTAGCCGGCCACGACAAAGAACTTGCCGGCCAGCAGCACATTGGTGGCCCGGATAATGCCGTCAATGGTGGACTGGCCCGTGCCGTAGCGGTTGTCAAAAAAGTGCTTGGTTTGGGCGTCGTTGACCGCGACAATCGGGTACGCCAGGACGCCGTCTTTCGCCATCGCCCGCAGGCGGATCACGCCGGTGGTGGTTTCTTCCGTGCCGCCGATGATGTTGTCAATCAGCTCGCGCTTTTCGGTGTGGATAATGCCGACCGTGTCCGCGCCGTCGTCCATCGTGAAGTTCGGCTTATGCTCCAGCGCACTCAAAATATGCTGGTAATAGGTATCGTTGTCCTCGCCTTTAATGGCGAACGTGGCGATGCCGTAATGCTGCACCAGGGCCGCCGCGACATCGTCCTGCGTAGACAGCGGGTTCGACGCGCACAGCACGACCTTCATGCCGCCGGCTTTGAGTGTCCGCATCAAATTGGCGGTTTCAGCGGTGACATGCAGGCAGGCCACGGCGGTCAAGCCTTCCAGCGGCTTTTCGGTCTCGAAGCGTTCCCGAATGGAGCGCAGGACCGGCATTTCGCGCTCGGCCCATTCAATGCGGCGCTTGCCGGCATCGGCGAGGCTCAGGTCCTTAACATCATAAGCGGGCGGAGCCACCGGCATTTCCGGCAGAGCCGTCGCCGGCGGCGCGGTAGTGAGAGTCATAAAGTAGCCTTTCCAGTAATAGAGAGTAATCGAAAAATTAAAGAGTAATCGAAAAATTAAGCGGCGGCAGCGCCGCGCTGTTCTGCGTCAAAAGTCGGTTTCGGAAGCGTCAGTCCATCCAGCAGCAAGCCTTCCACATGAAACTCAATCGCTTCTTGGATCAATCGCTCTGTTTCTTCGCGGGTAACGCCTGCCGCAACGCATCCCGGCAGGTCGGGAACATACGCCGACCAGTTTCTTGGCCCTTGTTCCAAAACAGCAACATATTTCATGGCATTCCATGTCGTACCCGCCATGAATGGCAGGTCTAGAGGCGCATACGCCAACCGCACGGTGTGCGGAAGATTATGACAGCGGCTTTTTTGTCCTCCGGTCGCAGACCGGTTGGCGCTTCGCCTTTAGACCTGCCATTCATGGCGGGGCGTCAAAACTCCCCTATTATACACTATTTTCTAACGTGTCTGATGCTGTATCGGCACTCCAACAAACCCCGCAACTGCCGCCGCGATCTTTTCCGCGTTTTCCTCCTGCCGAAACACGCCGACAAAACTTGTTTTCGGCCCCAGGCTGAACAGCACCCTCTGCCACTTAGGCAGCACAGGGTTGTCGCTCCACTGCAACTGCACTGTGTAGCGACGCCTAAAAATGTCAGGCTGCCGATTGATCACCTCAACCGATTCAAGCTCGATAAAGGGCCGAGTTCTGCCGCTGGCTTTCGCCGTACCGCTTCGCCGATCTAGGATCACGCCGCTCAGGTTGCCACCCACAACAAGCATCCAGCAGAAGAAAGCGGCGACGAAAAGTACAAGCAGATCAACCAAATATATTTGCCGATAAGTTGCCATCACAGCAGGCAGCATTGCCCGCCAAGTCGCATGATGGAACGGGCTAGTCCAATAAGAGTAGAATGGGGATAAAACTGAGAGTGAAAGAACACACATTTGCAAGACAAAGCCCCGGCGCATGAACTTGTTGACCACGATTAAGTGGCCTCCGGTTTGGATGAGTTCGACTCCTTCGGCAGATACAAATACAGCAGGCGGCTCTGGATCAAGGAGCGGAGCCGGAGGCCAAATGCTGTCAGCCAGCGGCAAAGGTTCTTGTTTAGACTCATTCATGCAGAAACTTCCGTGGCGCCGGTGATCTCCCACCAGCCATTCTTTAAGGTGCAGTTCAGATAGAAGCTGTCGGTACTGATAAAGCCGGACATTGCACTGCCGCAGGCAATCTCAACATGAGAGTCGTTCGCCCAATGAAAAGCCGACACGCGGTAAATAATCCAGTGGTGCTTGGCTTGATTATCCCAGTCCTTGCTGCTTGCCGGCAAGGCCGAAACCGGCAAAACTGGTGGTACGCTCCCGTCAAAACGCCTCAAAAACGCAGCAGGCGGGTCTTTCATTCCTTCTGCGCCCTGACTCTGCGGAAAATAAGCAAGCGACAGATATACGACCCGGTAGTGCCGAGCGGGACTAAAGGGGGACTTGAACAAGTAACGGAAAGTGGCTTCGCGCAGAGCGTCTTCTTGGGCCGTGCGCCAGGCTGGGCCACTGCCCGGCGGGACTGGCGGTGTCAGCAGGTACTCGGGCGGCGGGTTCACCAGACGCGGTACAGGCGGCACGGTGACAAGAAAACGCTGCCCGGCGGCATCCTGCGTGGTGACGCTAGATGCGCCGTTTTTTTCCAAAACGCAAGTCAGGCTGCTCGCGGCGTTTGCGGCAAGCGTAATCGGGAGTGTTAAAGGGTAGTAACCTGCCGGAGCCAGGGTAACGGTATAGGGGCCGGGCGGCAGGCTCGTGAATGCCGCCGTGCCTTTGCCGCCGGTCATCACGATCCGCCCCAGCGGATGAAGAGTGAGCCACACGCCAACAAGCGGCATCCCGTTTTTATCGCGCACCGTCACCGGCAGAGTGCCGGACGCCGGAACGTCAGATTGGGACGGAGCGGCAAGAAGCAGCAGGCAGCAGAAAATGGCGGCAGGGAAACAGCGCATGGGTAAGCCTCAAGCGAATTGTACCCGATTCTAAGAGCTGCGGAGGTGCGGGCGCAGGGTGCGCCACATGGCGGCGGCGAAGGCTTGCAGGCGCTGGTGGTCGCGCAGCGCGGCGGCGGGATCGGGGTTCAGCGGCTGGATAAAGCGGAAAAAGTAGACGGGGGCGTTGTCCCGGCCAAGCAGTGCGCTTTCCATCAAGGCAAACCGGATTTCGGTCGGGCTGCTGACGGGGCGGCCTTTGATGATGTAAAAGTAGTCCAGCGATGTGTCCGGGACAGAAGAAACAGTCGCGGCTTCGTTGCGCTCCATCAGCAGCGGCGTGCCGGGAATCGGCTCGGTGCGGGCGTCCGAAAGCCGCCAGCCGGAGCCGGTGAGGCACAGGCGCGGGTCGTGCAGGGCAGTCCGCCCGCTGCCGCTGACCAGCAGGAACTGAATCGTATCGGTGCCTGAAGTATAGGTACGGCTGATGACCTGCGACCGGGGAATATAGGTCTCGGCTTCGGCTTCCCGCTTGTACGTTTCGGCGTTGTCCGCAGGCGACACGTACCCGGCGACCGACAGCGGCACGGCGGACGCCGGGACAGACACCAGCGCATTCGGCGCGGGCTTGAACTGCATCTTGAACCCAAGCGCACCGGCAAGGGTCAGAACTAAAATAAAGGCCATCCAGCGAACGTGCGGCATCCAATCCTCCGGGCCATCCAAAACAGGGCGGAAACGCCCAAAACTAAACTCAGCAGTCCGTCCCAGTCATGGAACACATGCGCGGTCTGCGAGCCTAAACACTCCCCGCAGATGCCAAGCAGCGTCAAACGCACAATGTTGACGGCGACGGCCAGCGGAATGGAAAACAGAAAGAGGCCGAAGCGGCGGGTCGGCAGGCCGTCGGCAAGAAACGCAAACGCCGCGCTGATCATCATCAAAGACAGCAGGTTCTTCAGGCCGGAGCAGGGAACGTCCACAAACAAATAAAAGTGGTCCATCTGAATGACGGAACCGGCGAT
>CAXTRL010000137.1:0-8709 GCA_964246575.1 uncultured Armatimonadales bacterium | reverse complement strand
AGGGGCTGGGGGAGGGGGGCAATCCTACAAAGCCGCACCCACCGCTTCGCTGGCCGATGGCGCGACCGGCGTTCCGGCGATCTCCAAGTACCGCTCGCGCTGGGTCTCAGTCAGCGTGCGCCAGATGAGGAACTGCTTTCGGACGACGTTCAGGAAGCGGCGGTTGACGCGCTTCCAGTTGGACACATCCCCGGAAATGCGGGTCAGGGTCAAATGAACCTCGTACACGTCTTCCAAATCGGTCGGCGTGGTGTCCAGCGAGATCATCTGAGACACGCCGAGATCAAACGGGGCCAGCCAGATGCGGCCTGCCAGACGGTAGCCGGTTACGCCGTCTACTGTCACGGTGCTGGTTTGGATGTCCTGGGTCAAAAAGTCGCCGACGGACTGCTCTTCATAAGCCCGGAACCACTCGGCTAAAAATTGGTTGATGCCCATCGCCTGCGCTCCGGCGACCGCGAACGGCAGGGTAATCTTCCAAGTGTCGCCGTCCGGCTCCGGCACTTTCCAGGTGCGGTCTACGGCAGGGGTCGCCACTTCCGACGCCTTGCGGGCGGGGAAGATGGTGGACAGCAGCACGACGGCAATGACCAAACCAATGGCAAGCTCAGCGGATGTGGACGAGAAGTTCAGGTACAAGCCGGGCAGGATATGGAAGTAGCTGATGACTTTTGCGAGAAGCTGTCCAATCAAGTAGCCCGAGACTGCGCCGATGATGCCGTACACCAAAGCCTCAGCGATAAACAGCATGGCGATGTTAGTGGGCGACAGGCCGATACTTGAGAAGATCGCAATTTCTTTGACCCGCTCAAAGACGGAGCCGAGCATGGTGTTCAGAACAATCAGCGCGGCAATCAAAATCGGAATGATGATGTTGATCAAACCCTGAGAGGAAGTCGCGCCGATAGCCGAAAAGCGGTGGTTTGCGCCGTTCTCGCCGGCGTACAAGTTTAGGTCCAAACGCGGCATCAGGCTCTTCAGCTCGGAAGCGGTTGTGTCCGCGCTGCCCATATTGATGGCGACTGAGCGCAGGTCACCGCCCATGTTGATCAGGGTGTTGTACGGGACATACAGGACGTTGTCGGGGTCCAAATGGAGGTACTGTTGGAAGCCTTGTGCGCCGCCTGCTCCCCCGGCACCCCCACCCGCCCCGCCGCTGCTCTGGTTCTGCTGGGCCTGATAATCTACGGGGGTAAGGGTCTCGTTGTCCAGGTCTTTCAGGGTCTTGATCTTGGCCGGGTCCACAATGCCGATCACCAAATACGGCACGCCGCTGAAGTTGATCGTCACTTTGCCGACATCGGCAGGCGTGATTTGCAGGCTGGTCGCGATGCCCTGCGGGATCACCGCCGAGTAGGTGTCCGTGCGGTTGAACCAGCGCCCGGACGTGAGCGCCTTGTCAATGCTGGTCACCTGCGACTCCTGCGGGGTCAGGCCGTTGACGCCTTTGACGTCGGTGGCAAAATGGGCGCGGGTCAGGTGCAGGAACGACTGCTGGCCCTGCGTGGTGCCGAAGAACCAGGCGCGGGGCGCGACCGGAAAGCGCGAGCCGTACTCGTCGGCCAGCAGGCGGTACGCCGGCTGCTGCAACGAGTCCCAAGTCGGCAGGCGCAGCAAAATACCGTTATACAAGGCGACGCCCGGCGCCGGCAGGTTGTTATAGCGAATGGTGTTGACGATGGACGTAAATGACAGCACCGTGAACGTCAGCAGCACCAGCGTCAGGCAGGTCAGCAGGGTCCGCTCTTTCCGGCGGCGCATGTTGGAAATGCCGAGCGCGAACGCCGCAAACGCGATGCTGGCCTTGCCGACGTCGGCTTTATGGACGCCCGACACGGACTTGTTAAACTGTTGCAATTGTTCTTCAAACTTGCCCCACACCAAAAGCGAGACGATCACCGACAAAGCCAGCATCACAAACGCAATCAAAATAATCAGCGGATTGACCGCGCCGATGGAGAACGCCGGGTGGATCAGCGAGAACACCAAAAAGATAACCAAAAAGATGCCGAACGCCGCCGTCAATTGCCGCTTCAGATCCGAGAAGCCGAACAGCAGCCGCTCCAAGAAATAGGCGAACGGGATCAGCAAAAATAAGTAAAAGATGACGCCCTGGACTACGTCGTTTGCAGTCTGCTGGGCCTGCGGGTAAACGCGGGCTTCGTTCGCCCATGCCTGCCGGCTGTAGGCGTCAAACGCCTCGTAGTCCTGCGCTTGGTACGCCGCCAGCGCCTTGTCAATGTCTTCTTTGGCAAGGTCATGCAGGTGGGTCAGCGGGTTTTCCGGGTCATGGAGCTGGACAATCCGAAACTTTGCCAGGTTGGAAATCCGAAACTCATCCAAATTCCACATATCTTTGGCAACGCGCAGGGCCGTGTTCGTGATCGCGCCGTTGCGGACAACGTCATTCGGGTTGTTCGGGTCCGGCGGGCGGTTGTCTGTGGAACCGTAACGCGCGGACGCGACGCCGACGGCGTAGCCGACGCCCTGGGCATTGCGCTGGTTCTCAGAAAGCGACAAGTGCGGGTTGGATGGGATTGAGTTAATCAGGAGAAAGCGCGGCGCACCGATGCCGGACCCCATGACGACTTTCAGGCGCGTGTCCGGTCCCGGCGTCGAGAACAGCACGGCGACATCTTCCACATACGAGACGCCCGGCTCGGTCCCCGACAAGATAAAGCCGTACTGGCGCGGCTCGCCGTCGGAAGCGCCGTCGTAAATGCTGACGCTGGTGAGGGACGTCAGCGCCTGCTGGTCGATGAGGTCATAAATGGAAGTAGCGACGCAGGGGAATACGATCACCTGGGTCTGCTTGGTGCTGGAAGTCAGGTCAAACGAGGTCGGATAATTCGCCGCCCCGTTAACGCCCTGGTCCGGCGCGTAATCAATGTCGCCGCGCGTTCCATTGGCGTCGTCAGTCCCGTGGATATGGTACGCGCCAATTTGAATGTTGTTGCCCGGCGCGAACCGCAGGCCGGTTCCGTTGGAGATGACCAGCGGCAGGCCATCAAACTCAAACGAGGCATACTTCGGCCCGCCTTCGGTGCCTTGAATAAGGTTGCCGCGCACGCCCATCATGGTCTTGGACGGGTTGCCAACAACGGCCAGCGAGTCGGCGACCGGCTCGTCTGGAACAAAGTTCTTTTTGGGGTCAAACAGCAGAACGCGGCCCGTGAGCTTGGAGAAGCCTAGCCGAAGGCCCTGCCGGGTCCAGGCTGGCCAGCCCGGCACCGGCATCAGGGACGCCGTGGAAGTCGGAGTAATCTGGGACGGGTCGTTGGTGTCGTTCAGGACGTGCCAGTATTCGCAGGTCAGCAGCCGGGTCTGGGCGGCAAGGTTGACGATGTTGACTTTGTCCGGCGTGTCCAGCGGCGTGTCCGCAAGCTGCCGGGCATCATCGGTAGTGGCGAATGTGATGCCCTTACCGCCCGCCATTGTTGCGGCTTCGGCGTCAAATGCGAACCGGCCCGGAAGATAATTGCGCCAGGATTTGCCGCCCGCGCCGTTGACACCGTCGGCAAACGCCGTTGCCGGGTCAAAGCCGAGCGTCTGGCCGATTTTTTCGGCGTTCTCACGGAACGTCCGGCCGATGTCCGAAAAGTCGCCTTGAATGTCTTCCCGGTAATCGTAAAAAGAACCTTTGTAGAAGACGCCGACGCTGCCGGTTTGAGACGTCAAATCCAGGCCGCTGAACAGAAGGACGTTGGTTCGGTCCGGGAGCGCCTTGTGGAACACCGTATGCTCTAAAGAATCCATGCCGGAGATAGGCCGCCAGCCGTCCACATGCCGGTCCACAAAAGTCCGTGCGCCTTGAATGCCGAGAAAGTGCGCCCCGCAGGCCACGAACTCCACTGTGCGCTTCGGCGGGTGGGCTTTAAACGCCCGTGCGATTTCTAAAAGCGCCGCCATGCCGTCCGCCGACTCTGCGCCGGGGGCCTGAGTTGGGACAATGGACATCGAATCGTAATACGACTCAATGACGATGTTCTGGTCCGCCAGCGGCCCCGTGCCGTGAATGGTGCCGACAATGTTTGCCGACTGGGCCAGCCGCCACGGGTTGTCGGCGGCTAAATGCACTTGGAAATTCGGGGTCGTCAGCACCGCCGACTGCAAATCGGCGGCGTCGGTGCGGGAAATCAAAAAGCGCGGCACGGCGACGGGAATGCCGATAAACTTGGACTCGCCTTCGCCGCGCATGGTCTGGGTCGGCTGGGTAAAAATAATGGCTTTCGCGCCGAGACGCGCTGCGTTCAGCCAGTCCGTACCGCAGTTGAAGTCCAGTAAAACAATGCTGCCCTGGACCGACTTGCCGCGAAAGTTCGCCAGCTCACCCCGCCCGGCATAAATCAGCGGGCCATCAATTCCTGCCGTCGGCAGGGTCGAAGTCCTGACCAGATTGGGCCAAAGCGGCTGCAAGGCAAACGGCTTCGGCAGCCCTGCGCCCTGGACAAACGCGCCGTTGTCAATCGGGGCCGTGACCGTGAACGGCTCTTCAGACACATTGCCTGCCCCGAAAATGGCGTTAAACTGCTGCCGGACATACGCCCGCGCCGCATCCCCGCCCGGCGTTCCCGCCACGCGCGAGTAGGCCGTCACCGGAGCCGCCGCCGGCTGGTTCGGCACGGCGTAATGGATGCCGGACAAGTCCGAGATGGTTTGGGACAAACGCGCCGGGCTGACGCCTTGGGACAGCGCAACATAATTCTTCGCGGCGTCCGGGTCCACCTTGATCTTGTCCTGCTGGGCGTACCCCGGCAGGGTCAGCGCCCCTAGAAGACAAAGACTGGAAAAAGCGCGGAACAGGAACGGGGCCACACCGTCGGTGCGGCGGAAACTCTTCATTCGGCAATCCTTCGGTAATTCTGAGATGAGACAAGAGTAAATACGCGAGATGTTAAGAAAAGATTAAGTGGCTGGCATCTTCATCATATCACATCAAGCAAAAAAAGGCAATAGGCGCAAAAAAGCAAGTGGAGGCAAAAGAATGGTGAGGCAGGAACACCACAGAAGGGCAGGGACAAGCCCTGCCCCGACACGATGCTACGCTTCCACCCGGAGCGTGATGATCTCAAAGGGTAACACGGGGAACGCCACGGCATTTTTGGTGATTTCCAATGGCTGCGGGTTTTCTTCCATAAGATCAACGCGGGAAACGCGGCCCGGCGTGAAGCTGAAGTCTACGGTCACGGACGCGGCGGCTCCCGATGCTTCGTACAGGCGCACGATGAGCGCCGCGCCGTCTTCGGCCTTCTTGACGGTGTCCACAATGACGTTCGGCGCGTCCACACGCAGCAGAGGCGGCAGCGGGGCTGCGCCGGTCGTCACGCGCAGGGGGACGTTCAGCGCGTAAGCTTCGCGGACTACGCCGCCCGCAGCGCAGTCGCCGGTGTGGGGCAGCAGGGCATAAGTGAACTCATGGGTGGCCCGGTCGGCGACGGGGTCCGGGCCGGACGGCGAGCGCAGCAGGGTCAGCGCAAGAGCGCCATCTTGAACGCTGTGGCCGTACTTGCAGTCATTGAGGAGCGCGACGCCGTAGCCGGTTTCAGACAGATCCACCCACTTGTGGCCGCAGACTTCATATTTTGCAGCGTCCCAGCTTGTGTTGCGGGTGGTAGGCCGGGCGATGGAGCCGAACTGGATTTCGCACCGGGCAACGTCGGTGTTGACAGCGAGGGGGAACGCTGTCCGCAGCATCCGATTATCTTCCTGCCAGTCAACTTGTGTGTGGAACTCGAGGCGGCGGCTGCCCGCCGTCAGGCTGATTTCCTGGGTCAGCGTAGACGCGCCAAACGTGCGCGTCTGCTTCAAGACGGCTTTGGGACCATCTATATAAGCTTCGGCGTCGGTCAGCATGAAGTGAGCGGGCGGTGCGGCGGCGTAATCGGAAGCGAAGTCCCAGGCGTCGCCGCCATCTTCATACACGGCCAGCGTGTTGCCGGTTTGTCCCAGCAAAAGCGCCTCGCGCCCGGCGGTTTTGTCGTACACCGAAACAAGATCGCCGTTTTCGCTAAACGCGACCCGCAGATGTTCGTTTTCCAGCAGCGTGTTGGAGGCCGACACGGCGGGCAAAGTGTCCGTCGGCGCGGGAACAAGCGCGGAGCCAAGCGCGGGAACTTGGGCAAAATGCCATTGGTCGCCGACTTTGAGCCATTCGGCGCGGTCCCACGACAGCGAGTTCAGCGCCAGCAGCGTATCTCCTGCCCCCAGCATCGCCGCGTCCGCCGCCGTTGTGAGTTCTTGGACTTCAGCCAGCAGCGCAGCATAGCGCGGCAGGGACTCATCGTAAACGCGGGTGATGGACGAGCCGGGCAGGATGTCGTGGAACTGCAAAAGCAGCATTTCTTTCCAAATGCGGTCCAAAGCTTCTGCCGGGTACGGCGTTCCCGACGCCAGCCATGCGCGGGACGCGGACAGCTCCAGTTCGCGCAGCGCAAACTCCAGCTTGCGGTTGTACCACTTGTTTCGCCCCTGTGTGGTCAGCGTTCCCTGGTGCTTTTCCAAATACAGCTCGCCGCACCAGACGGGAAAATTCGCGCTGTTTTCTTCCAGGCGGTCAAAGAACGTCTTAGACGGCTCCTGCACCACGGGCGCGAGGCCCTGCAAGTCACGCTCCCGTGCCAGCCGCTCCAAATGCTCCTCGCCCGGCCCGCCGCCGCCATCGCCGATGCCGAACAGCACCAAAACGCGGTCGGAAACGGCTTTATCTAAAAAGTTCTCTTCGGCGCGGGCAATGGCGCGGGGCGCGGCGGAGGAATTGTACGTGCCTTCCGGCGGCATGTGGACCAGAACGCGGCTGCCGTCAATGCCTTCCCAGTGGAACGTGTGATGCGGGAACGTGTTGACCTCGCTCCATGACAATTTTTGGGTCATAAATGTCGTCAGCCCGGCGGCGCGGAGAATCTGCGGCAGGCTGCCGGAGTAGCCGAACACGTCCGGCATCCACAAATTGGTTATGTCTATGCCGAACTCGTCCCGAAAAAAGCGCTTGCCGTACAGAATTTGGCGCACCAAAGACTCGCCCGACGGGATGTTGGCGTCGGGTTCCACCCACATCGCCCCCTGCACTTCCCAGCGCCCTTCGGCCACCCGCGCTTTGATTTGCGCGTACAGCGCCGGGTACTGGTCTTTGATCCATTGGTAGAGCTGCGGCTGGCTGGCCCCGAAGACGTAATCCGGGTAACGCTCCATCATCCGCAGGGCCGTTGCGAATGTCCGCGCCCCTTTGCGGATTGTTTCGCGGATCGGCCACAGCCAAGCCAGATCAATATGCGCGTGGCCCAGGGCGCTCACGATCAGCGCCGGGTCGCCGCCGCTCCGGGCCAGCTCCGGGGCCAGGACCGCGCGGGCCGCCGCGACTTCTTCCGGCGTAGGCGTCACGCGCTGCGGCAGCAGGATCACCGCGTCATAAAGCGCCGAAAGCACACGGGCGGCGCGGGCTTTGGTGCGCGGCAAATGCTCCAACAACTCACGCAGGACTTCCAAGTCAAAGCAAAGCGCCTGGATGTCGTCTCGGCGCACGGCGACGCAAGCTTCCGCCAGCGCTCCGCCGTCGGGCAGGCCGCCGAACAAGTCATTGTTGCCGGCGTCCACCCAAACGTCTACCGCTTCGCCGCCCGACGCAGGCCGCGCGAACGGCAGAACACGCTTGCCGGGCCGGCCCAGCGAATAATCAAAGCCGGAGCGCACTCCGGTCAGCCCCTGCACCGGAGTTCCTTCGGCGTCGACGACAAGACCCTCGCCGTTGATGTCCAGCAGCAGCACCACATTCTCCCCAGCGGCTTCGGCGGGAACTGTTCCCGTAAAGTGAAACCAGGCGCAGTCCCAGAGCTTGCCCCATTTATCACCGACTTGAAGCGTTTGATGCGTCCCGCTTTCGCGCCCCGCAAACGGCACCGGCTCCGGCGTCACCCAAGCTTCCACGGCAAGGTCGGAAAGCGAACGGTAAACCAGCCTCGGCAGGTGGGAAAGAGCGCGGTCAATCCGCGAGATTTGCGGCCCTTGCGTGACTTCAGGGCTGATTGGGATCGGCATAAGCGATGCTTCTTTCTCTTTAGCTGCAAATAATATGTGATTGCAATGTACCGGCAGACGGCCGGATTGTCAAGCTGCGCTCCGTATCAGCAGAATTATTTTCGCAATTTGTTGACAATTCGCTGAATGTTTGACAGACTGCATTGTCGTCTCAGCAATTAAAGATTGTCTGCGGCCAGTGCGGGTACGGCGATAAAAGAAAGAATAACTTTCAGAGTGAGCACTTCCAAAGCAGTTGTCGCGCCGGATTACGCGCATCTGTGCGAACGCGTCGCAGAACAAATCAGTGTTCTGGTACAGGCCAAGCCCCATGCGGTTCTGGGCCTTGCGACCGGGTCCACCCCGCTGGGCGTTTACAAAAGTTTGGTCCGGCGCCTTCAGCACGGCGAAATAGACTTTTCAGATATTACCTGCTTCAATTTGGACGAGTATTACCCAATGCCTGCTGAGTCGCCGCACTCGTACCATGCTTTCATGCAGGAGCATTTGTTTCAGCACGTCCCCTGCCGCCGCTGGCTTGTGCCGGACGGGCAGCCGCGCAGCAAGCCGCAGATCGCCCAGGCGTGCTTAGATTACGAAGCCGAAATTCAAGACGCCGGCGGCATTGACTTGCAGATTCTCGGCATTGGGCGCACCGGGCATATCGGCTTCAATGAGCCGGGCAGCCCGCCGGACTCG
>CAXTRL010000136.1:0-8766 GCA_964246575.1 uncultured Armatimonadales bacterium | reverse complement strand
ACCCACAGCGCTGATGCTCAGGCAGCAGATAGAGGCCCGACAAGTAGATATGATCGGGAGCGTGCTTGACAATCAGCGTGCCGACCGGCTGGCCGTCGGCTTCTATGATTTGATACGACAGCGCAGCGAATTCTTCCTGCTGACGCCGCCGCTGGTCGTTCTCGTCCCAGCCCCAAGCAGCCTCAATATACGGCTGCATGGCCGCTTTCCAGACTTGGAACGCAAACGCGCTGTCGGCGGCTGCCGCAGGCCGCAGCGTTATGGCGGCAGTTGCTTCACTACGTTTCATTATCTTTTTCCCAGCATCTTTTTTCCAGCTTATAAAAATTGCCGCAGTGTGCCGATAATGGGAGCAGGCAAAGCGGCTTGTACGCCCGATGTGCCGTCACGCCTGACTTTTTTCTACCAACAGCAAGCAAGCAGCATGTCAAAACCGTCACATACGCCGAGATTTTTACTTCGCCTGGCCGTCTGGATGCGGCATCACCCAGCGATCAGCCGCCGCATTTTTCTTGTCGCCGCTCTCAACGCACTGCTGAGCGCCTGCCTTCTTTTCAAGCCGGGCGGGATGAAGCTGACTGCCGACATTGACAATCTCGGTGTGGCCGGTCTTGCTTTTTTAGGCACCTGGTGGTGTTTTGCGGCGGCTTGGGAAAAGTGCGAAGCGGACGGCAAGCGAAAAGAACTGTCGCACCGGGTTACACTGGTGCTGCTTGGCCTCGGCGTTTCCTGCTCGGCGGCGGCAGATACGATCTGGGCTTATTACGAAATGGTGCTTCATCGGACGATGCTGTTTTCGTCGTGGATGGATGTTGCGTTTTTGGTTCAATATCCTCTGCTGCTCGTCGGTATCCTGCGCCTGCCGACGCGCCGTCTGCCGACGCCTCTGCGCTGGCGGGTCGTTCTGGACAGCCTCATCACCTTGACCGCTCTGGTGACCCTTTCCTGGTATTTTGTACTGGGACCGACCTTGCAGCAGGGAACCGGGTTGCTGCTGACGAAGTTTTTGAACGCGGCGGACCCAATCGGCGATCTGGTGCTGCTGGTTTCCCTGCTGCTGGTCATGGCGCAAAGGCGGGATAGCGTCCCGCGCCCGGTAGTGACTGTGCTTTCTTTTGCGTTGATTTGCATCATTGTCGCCGACACCGCGTATTCTTACCAGATGCTCCAGGGAACGTATGCGACCGGCAACTTAGGGGACATCGGCTGGACGCTGGGCTGCCCTTCCATCGGGCTTGCCGCAGGAATGTCTCGCCGCCGGGCCAACAAACAACTAAAAGAACACAGCAATGACCGGCCTGCCGTTCCGCTGCTTTGGCGCTCCTTTTTGCCGTATGTCCTCATGCCGGCTTTGGCGGCGCTGACTCTTTATGTTCGGCTGCACCACGGCAATGAAACACTGGCAGCCGGCGTTTATCTCGGCGGGGGTGTGCTGGTACTGCTGGTGCTAGTCCGGCAGGCGGTCGCCATGCAGCGCCTGATCACAGACCTCAAGGAGCGCATCAAAGCGCAGGAAAAAGCCGAAGAGCTTTTAACGGCGCTGGCCGAGCAGGACAGCCTCACCGGCCTGCTGAACCATCGTGTTTTCCACAAACGTCTTCAAGAAGAAGCGGAACACGCCGAGCGCTCCGGCCAGCCTTTGACGGTGGCTTTGATAGACCTCAACAACTTCAAGTTCTTCAACGATGCTTACGGGCATCTGGCCGGAGATGACGTTCTGCGTCAAGCCGCCCTTGCCCTTCGGGACTGCTGCCGCCCCTGCGACACGCTGGCCCGGTTCGGCGGCGACGAGTTCGCCCTGCTGCTGCCCAATGCCGGCCAGGACGAAGCCGGCAAGCTGGCCGAGCGGCTTCAATCGCGTTTGGATAATCTTTCTTTTTACCCGCCGGACCATGATGTCGCCATCCCTTTGCAGCTTTCCGTAGGAACCGCCATCTTTCCCGAAGAGCGGCGCGGACGCCTGGAAGCCCTTGCCCTCGCGGATACCCGGCTGTACCAAGCGAAGACAGGCGACAGCGACACAAGCGCAACCCAGCGTCTGCGCTTTGCTTTTTCCGAGCAAATTGAAGGCTTCTCCATGCTGGATGCGCTGGTCACGGCGGTAGACAACAAAGATCGTTATACCTGCCGGCACTCGGCGGACGTGATGACGTTCAGCCTCCAAATCGCCGAAGCGCTGGGAATGGACCGCGAAATGCAGCACACGGTCGCTGTCGCTGCGCTGCTGCATGACCTCGGCAAGATCGGCGTCCCTGACGCCATCCTCCGCAAGCCGGGCCGGCTCAGCGACGAGGAGTTCGCCGCGATCCGGCATCACCCGGTGATAGGCGAGGTGCTTGTCAAGGCCGTCCCCGGCTTTGAGGACACCCTGGATGCCGTGCGTTTCCACCACGAGCGCTGGGACGGCGGCGGCTACCCGGAAGGCCGGCGCGGCGAAGAAACGCCGCTCATCGCCCGCATCCTAGCTGTCGCGGATGCTTTCAGCGCCATGACCACCGACCGCCCCTATCGCCGAGGAATGACCGAAGAGCGGGCGCTGGCTGAAATCGTTAAAGGAGCAGGAACCCAATTTGATCCGCTCCTGGCCGAAACTTTTGTGTCCCTGCGGCAGTCTTCGCTTCCTTCGCCGTCATTATCTTTCCCCCATGCCCTCGCGCCGCTCGCAAAAGCGGCTTAACAGCACAAGCACATCCCCTCTGGCTCCCCGCCCCATTCAAACAGCGGTGGGGGCTGGGGGGACTTCATTTCATCGCAAGCGACGCCGCGCCAATGAGCGAAGCATCCGGGCCGAGCGCGGCTAAAACAACCGGGCATTGGGCGGGGCCAGGCAGGGCATGGAGGCTCAAGACCTGCCGGGCTGGGTTCAGCAGCAAATCGCCGAGAGCGGACAAGCCGCCGCCGATGACAAACAAATTAGGGTCCAAGATGTTCGCCAGGCTGACCAAGCCATAGCCGAGATACTCGCCGGTGCGGGTCACGGCAAGCGCAGCAACGCTGCCGGGATTTTGGCAAGCCTCGGCGGCAATCGCTTCGCCGTTGATGTCCCCACCGAAGCCGCTGATCTCACGGTAAGTCTGGACGAGGCCAGGACCACTGACGAAGTCTTCCAGCGTTCGGCGTGGCCCTTCACCTAGCGTCAAAAACAGATGCCCGAACTCCGCGCCGGCCCAGTGCGCCCCGTGATGCAGATGCCCGTTCAAGAGCAGCGCCCCACCGACTCCGGTTCCGAGGGCGAGGTACGCGACCGCTGCGAGGCCGCGCCCAGCCCCAAAGCGGGATTCGCCGACTGCCAGCGCGTTCACGTCATTGTCTACAATGCAGGGCAGGCCGAAGACCGTCTCAAACGCAGCTTTGACGTTCGTGCCTGCCCAGCCGGGCAGCAGCGAAGTCGCCGACACGATGACGCCGGCGTCGGCGTTCACCTGCCCGCCGGTGCCGATGCCGATAGCAGTGATCGGCTCTGTGCAATACTCCCCTGTCAGCCTCAGTGCGGCGTCTAAGATGGCCGTGCCGCCGGAAAGCGGCGTCGGGCAGCGAGTTTGGCGTAGGACTTCGCCGGTGCTTGAAACTAAGCCGCAGGCAATTTTCGTGCCGCCGATGTCAATGCCGAGATACACGCTTATTAGCCTCGGATCGCTGTCATAAACCGCTCGGTGATTTGCCGAGGCCGGGTAATCGCCCCGCCGACGACGACTGCCCAGGCTCCGGCATCTAAAGCCGCGCGGGCCTGCTCCGGCGTGGCGATGCGGCCTTCGGCAATCAGGGGAACGGCAAGAACGGGGGCGAGGCGGCGTACCAAATCTAAATCAGGCTCGGAAGATTGGGAGCTGTACGGGGTGTAGCCAGACATGGTGGTGGAAACAAAGTCCGCCCCGGCGTCCTGCGCCGCCTGCGCTTCGTCGTAGGTGGAAATGTCGGCAAGAACCAGCCTGCCCGTCGCTTCCTTGATGCGCCCGATAAACGACGCCAGCGTTCCTTCCGGGTGCGGGCGAGCCGTGGCGTCAAGTGCGATGATGTCCGCGCCGGCTTCGCCAACTGCGACGGCGTCCGCTAGGGTCGGCGTGATGTACACGTCGTACCCGGCCATGTCTACTTTAGACAAGCCAATCAGCGGCAGGGCAGTGACGGCGCGGATGGCCTGAATGTCGGCAGGGCTGTTGGCACGGATGCCGGCTGCCCCGCCCGCTTCGGCGGCAATTGCCAAGCGGGCCATGATGTCCGCGCCGAACAGCGGCTCCCCCGGCAAGGCTTGGCAGGAAACAACCAAGCCGCCGCGCAGCCTGCCGGCGATGTTCGAAGATGTCATGGGGCCGAGTTCCTACGCTTCCGGCAGATCCGCGCCGATACGCAGGTCGTTGCCGCCGGCAGAAACGGCTTCTAAAGCTCTGGCTTTAACGTCTCCAGGGATCTGGCTTTTGGCGATGTCGCCGAGCGAAAGCATTCCAACCAGGCGACCATTCTCGACCACTGGGACGCGGCGGATCTGGCGGGCGTTCATCAGGTGCAGGGCTTCGCCGATAGGCAGGTCACGCGGGACCGTGTCCGGCTGGCGCGACATGCACTCTTTCAGCAGGGTTTCCGGCCCGTGGCCGCCGGCAAGGGCCTGGACCACGATGTCCCGGTCCGTGACTACGCCGACCAGCGAGTCCAAGCCGTCTAAAATGGGGATGATCCCGTAATCATGGTCGCGCATCAGTTTGGCAGCCTTTTGGATCGTATCGGTCGGCTTCAGCGCTTCCGGGTATTCGGTCATTAAATCTTGAACAATCATGCTTTCGCCTCCGGCTGCTTTGTACCCACAGAGCGGCAGGCACTAAGCCTCCGTCTCAGTGCGAGGCTGCGTTTCAGTCGTCAGCGACGCCGTAATCTCGAACAATCCGAGGCCAAGCAAAACCAGGCGCACGGGTCGCGGCTCATGGGCAAGGATGCCTGCCGCCAGGCACAGCCCAACGCCGCTGGCGGCGTCTAAAGCCAGATGCGTCGGCATCGGCAGGACTTTGACTGCGCCCAGTTCGTACCGGGTCACGAGGCTGTAAACGAGCGTCGCCAGCGCCGAGCCGGTCAGAAGGCGGGTGACGGTTTTGCCCCAGCCGAGCGTTCGCGGCAGAGTAGACAGCAGAACGACAGACGAATAATCCAGGACGCCGTGCGTCCGCGTAGAGAAAAGTTTCATAGAAGCGTTTGTACCCATTTGAGCCGTTCGGCCCTGCATCTGGTATACTCCATTATCTATGGCCGCTGTTTTTCCAGACCGGGTGCTGACGCAATTTGAAGACGTGGTTTCGCTGCCGACAGGCACCCCCGGCGCGGCGGCGTGGACGGCGTTGGAGCCGGGCAGCGGGCGGCGGGTCTTGATCAAGCGGCGGGCGGACGACGCGGCCAAAACGCGGGCGACGCAGGCGCTGGCCTTGCAGCACCCGCGCATTGTCCCGACCCGGCGGTGGCTGCGCGACGGCGACGGGTTTTACGTTGTCCGCGACTGGGTGCAGGGGCGCAGCCTGCGTGCGGCGCTGTCGGACCAGTCGGAGCGGGCCTTTGACCGCCTCCACGCCCGGCTGCTGCCGCTGCTAGACGCTTTAGATTACGCCCACGGCGCGGGGCTGACCCACGGCGCGGTCTCGGCAGAGAACGTGCTGGCGGGAGAACAGTTCCCGGACTTTTCGCTGCTGTCCGATTTTGCCGAAGCACGGACGGCAAGCCAAACCGTGCCGCGCCGGGACTTTGCGGGCCTCTGCCATCTGTACCAAGAGTTCCTGCCCGCGCGGCCTGCGGAAGACCAAGCCGGCGCGGCAGCGCGGGTGCGGCTTTTGCGGAACCTTCAGGAAACCGAGGAAACCACCCAGTCCGCCGAAGAGCTGCGCTACAAGCTGGACGCGATTGCCCGCATGGCCGCGCTGCTCGGCTTTAATGCCGACGCGCTGGAAGCGGAAGCGCACCCGAAACTCGGTTCCCGTCTGGTCTGCGCCCTGTCCCCGCCGACCGCAACGATCACGCCTGGCGGCGGCACGACGGTTACGCTGTCTTTGGACAACGAGGGCGACACTCTATTGCATTTGGAGTCGGTGACGTCCGACGCGATCTGGCTGAACCTGCCGAACGGCTTCACGCCGGTCAATTTAGAACCCGGCACTGGCGGCGACCTGCTATGGACTTTGAGCGGCGCAAGGCTCACGCCCGGCGCGTACAGCGCGACGCTGTCTGTGCGTTCGAGCGACGGCTTGACTAAGCTCACGCCGCCGTTCGGCGCGGCCTGGCCGGAGCAGAAAATCGCTCTGCCGGTGCTTGTGAAAGCGCCGGGGGCGGATGAAGCGGACACTGTGAAAGAAGCCGAAGCCGTGCCGCTGGCCGAGCGCCTGCCCCATGCGCTTCCAGCGCAGGCCGCGACAGGCGACCTGCCCGGCATCGCGTGCGTGCAGGAGCCAGACCCTGGACGGGTGCGCTGCGGGACTCAGGGCGTGGTCCACTTGGGCGTGCAGAACATCGGGCCGGTGCGCCTGCGGGTGGAGCGCATCCACACGCGCCCGAAGTGGCTGACTTATCCCGGCGACCTCCAAGCCCTTTGGATTGAACCCGGCGAAACCCGATCTCTCGGCTTCGCGCTTGACGCAGGCAATCTTGCCGGCGGCGACTACAAGGGGCAGGTGACGTTCACCACCAGCAGCGTGTCCGAGACCATGCTCGGCCCGAAGCCGGTTTGGCGGGACATGTCCTGCGAAGTGCGGGTGCGGGTCGTGCGCGGCCCGGAAGACGCCCTGCCGGTCGGTCTCGGCAAAATTGGCTGCATTCCTGCCGTCCTGACCGTCTGCGGCGTTGTTTTCTTTGTTCTGAGGAGCCTATGAAGCCATTTCTCGCCGCATTACTGCTGACGCTGTGTTTGCTTGTCCCCGTGCTTGCCCAGGATGCTCCCACGGGTTTATCCCCGGACGCGATTGCCGCGCAGATCAAGCCGCTCAAAAATAAAACCGTCATTTTTGTGTTTGACGTGACCGAAAGCACCAAGCATGGCGGCGTCTTTTCGGAAGAACGCGCGGCCACGGCAACTTTGCTTCGCTCCGGCTGCTCCCCCGGCGACCGGGTCATTTTAATCCCGTTCGGCACCGGCTACAAGCGCGTGTTTGACACCACTATTAAGAGCCAATCCGACGCCGACACGCTGATTGACCAAATCCCGCCTGCGCCCGTGCCGGGCCACGGCACCAATATCCGCTGGCCGCACCATGAAGCGCTGAAAATCATTGCCCAGGAGCGTTTGTGTCCGGCAATTGTCGTGCTGCTCACGGACTCGTTCAACGACCGGCCCGATTTGACTGATCCCAATTATCCCAAGTACCGGGCTTACTACACGCTGAAAGCTCTGACTGTTTATCCCAACTCACCGGAGAACCGCGACTACAAGCGGCTTTTGTCGCAGCTTATGCAGAAGGGCTGCCTGCATCAGTACGGCATCGGCGTCGCCATCGCGTCTGATGGCCGTCCCATAGAGCGTCTGCCCGTCGGTCCCGGCGAAGGCGACAGCTCCGCCGCCGACACCACCGAAACCCCGACGGTTCTTGCCGAAGCCGGCGCTTCCCAGCCGCACTCGCTCTTGCCTCTTATCATCGGCGGCCTTCTCGCCGCCCTGCTTTTGGCCCTGCTTGCTTGGTATCTGCTCAGCCGCCGCGCCGTCCCTGTTCGTCTTCGGCTGGGCGCGAAAGCCTTGCCGCGTGACTACCGACTAACGCCCGGCTCGGCGCTTGCCCTGGGCGGCGCTCCCGGCGCGGCGTCCGGCAGCGCCGACATTTTTCCACTGGCCGGCCTGACCGCGCCCGTTGCGCGGGTCCAAGCCGAGCGCGGCGGTTTATCCCTTGTGCCGTCGCCGCCGGCGGGTGATGTGTCCCCCACCCTGTACCACAACGGCCTTTTGTTGCAGCAGCCCGCCCCGCTGCGCGTCGGCGATGACCTCCGCATTTCCGTTCCCGCGACGGCAACCGAAGCCGAGCGTGAGCACCGGATCACGGTTATGGACCCACACGGGCCGGGGTTTTAGGAACCTACCCCGGTTCGTTCCTCACCGACCCTCCCGAAACGGGAAGGTGAAGAGTTTCGGCAAGCCGCATAGCGTTAATCTGCCTTTCTACGTTGCTCTTTACCTTCCCGTTCCGGGAGGGTATGCTACGCATTACTGCGTATCTGCCGCTTGCGACGGGGTGGGTTTTTCTGGACACCGAACCCTTGCAACCTTTTTTTCCGTTATGTGTCACAATAAAGGAGAAGTATTCGTAGAAATACCAGCACTTTATCCTGTTCCTGCCGAGGAGGCCGCGTGTCCTTGAAATCACTACTTACCTGCCTGCTGCTGCCGCTCACATTGCTGCTGACCTTGAGCGCCTTTGCCGCGCCGCCGACCCTGACGGAAGGCAGCGAACTTCCCACGTCCGTCGTGCCGGGTCACTCGTATGTGTTCCACTTGAACTACAAGCAAATTGAAGGCGACCCGCCCGCCGTCATGCAGATGGTCGTGGACACGCCTTACGGCCAGGCCGTGCAGAAAGCCCAAAAGCCGGCGGGCGACCCCGCCGCCGGGGAAGACATTTCCTGGGACTTCAGCCCGCAGCAAAGCGGCCAGTACCAGTACCATTTTGATGTCACCTCCGCGACCGGCGGCGTCGCCCGCTACCCCGCCGGCAGCGGGGAGATGACTTTCGAGTCCCCCAGCCCATATGTCAAGTATATCGTGCTGGCTGTCGGCCTGGTCATCGCGCTGTTCTTTCTGCCGTTCGTCGTGTA
>CAXTRL010000135.1:0-8805 GCA_964246575.1 uncultured Armatimonadales bacterium | reverse complement strand
GCGGTACGGGCTGCCGATGCGCCCGGCAAACTCCGGGCTGATCTCGCCGCCTGCTGGGATGACAATGCTTTTTGCCCCGCTCACGGCGCGGGAACCAGAAACGGCAGTGCGCCGGGCAGCAGCGTGATTGTCGCAGGCGTCGTGCCGACCACTTCGCCGTCCACAAGCAGCGGCTGCGGCGGATCGGCATCCACCGTCAAGCGTTTCGCCTTGTGCATCGAGACTGCCGAACTGCGAAGATGCTTTCCCGAAAAAATCTGCGTCAGATTGTACAAAAGTGTCGGTTTGGAAACGGCGGCAACCAGGCAGACATCCAAGCAGCCGTCGTCTACTTTCGCGCCCGGCGCAATCTTCATGCCCCCGCCGGTCGTCTCGGCATTGGCAAACGACACAAACATGGCCGACAAGCGCCGGGGCGGAGCATCGTCCAGCGTCAAAGTCAGCGCAAACGGCGTAAAGCGCCACAGCGTCAGCACCGCGCCCCAAACATACGCCAGCGGCCCGGACAAAAATCGAATGCCGGCATTGACCGTCTGCGCCGTTCGGGCGTCATAACCGGTCCCGGCCAGCACTAGAAAATGGCGCGGTCCGCCGGTTCCCTCGCCGTCAATAATCCCAACATCTACGTTTCGGATACTGCCGGAGATCAGCGTTTTGCAAGCGGTCTCCAAACTGCCATACAAACCCAGCGCACGGGCAAAATCATTGCCGGTGCCGTAGGGGATTAATCCCACAGAAGCGCCGGTGCCGAGAACGCCGTTCATCACCTCATGCAGCGTACCGTCGCCGCCGACCGCCACCACCAGCCGTGCGCCCGCGTCCGCTGCCGCACGGGCCAATGTCCGTGCGTCGCCGCTTTTTTCGGTAAACCGCCAGTCCCATTCGGCGGCAGCCGCGCCGAGCAGCCGCTTGATTTCCGGCACCTGCCGCCCAGCCTTGCCGCGTCCCGCCGTGGGGTTCACAATCAGCACGACATCAGAGGCCAACTGCTCTGGGGCGTTAGTCATGCGGCATTATATCACAATCGCTTCTGGGATACAAGATGCCGAGCGCCTTGCACTAGGGGAAAGGATGTGGGTAGACTGCGAGGAACACACCGTCCAGAGGACATTCAGATAAAAAAAGCCTCAGCTCGTAATCTGAACGTCGCCTCGACGGTGTGCGCTTGCCAGCCTCGGAATTCATTCCGTGGCATCTTGCACCATTCCGCATCTTGCATCATTTCAAGGAACTACCAATGCCCCAAGTAGACATGCCGCTGGAACAACTGCTCGCTTATCCGGGCCGCAGTCCGCGCCCGGATGACTTTGACGAGTTCTGGGACCGCTCCGTCGCCGAGATGCAGGCGCTGGACCCGCAGATGGAGCTTGTGCCGCACGCGCTCCCTGCGCCATTCGCCGAGTGCTTTGACCTTTATTTTACCGGCATGGGCGGCGCACGGGTTCATGCCAAGTACCTGCGGCCCAAAAATCAGACGCAAAGCCAAACAAAGCCGCATCCCGCACTTTTGATGTTCCACGGCTACGGTGCAAGCAGCGGCAACTGGGTCGATAAGCTGGGGTACGTTGCACAAGGCTATTCTGTGGCGTCGCTGGATGTGCGCGGGCAGGGCGGGCGCTCGGAAGATGTCGGCGGCACGACCGGGCGCACGGCCTCCGGCCACTTTATCCGGGGCATTAGCGATGGCCCCGACAAAATGCTGTTCCGGCAAGTGTACCTGGACTGCGCCCAGCTTGCCGGGATCGTGATGGCGATGCCGGAAGTGGACGCCGCCCGTGTCGGCGCGACTGGCGGCTCGCAGGGCGGCGGGCTGACCCTGGCCTGCGCCGCGTTGGAGCCGCGCATCAAGCTGGCCGCGCCCTGGTTCCCGTTCCTGTGCGATTACAAGCGGGTTTGGGAAATGGATTTGGACGTGGCGGCTTATGCTGAGATCCGCGAATACTTTCGGTCATTTGACCCGCGCCACGAGCGCGAGGCCGAGATCTTCACGCGCCTCAGCTATGTGGATGTCCAGTTTTTGGCCCCGCGCATCCAGGCAAAGACGCTGATGGTGGTCGGCTTGATGGACACGGTCTGTCCACCGTCCACGCAGTTTGCGGCCTACAACAAAATCCCTGCGCCGAAAGACCTGCTCCTGTACCCGGACTTCGGCCATGAAGACCCGCCTGGAGCCGCCGACTTGGTATTTGACTTCTTTTCGCAGTTATGAAAAAGAGAACGAGTGACTGAAGTCACTCGCTGGAAGGGGCTTCGCCCCGCGCGTCCAGGGGACGCAGTACAAACCAATCGGTTTCCTTGACTGCCTTCTTCTGTCCCCTGGACTGCACTGGCAGACCTGGAAGGCAGGCGGTGTTCCTGAACACCTTTCAGCAGATACGAAGTATCGTTCCGATTTGTGCCAATAATGCCTTCTGAGGCATAGAGACTTTAGTCACTCGTTTCCTCGCCAGCTCGGTTCGTGTCGTCTTAAAACAGCGGCCCGGCTTCCGCCAGCAGATCGCAGGTTTGCCGGGCGACTTCGTCAAAGTCCTGCGGCGTTAATCCGAAGACCAACAACGCTTCCGGCTGGAACGTGCCTGCTTGGCTACCGATGCCCAAACCAAGCCCAAGCGTGAGGCAGACTGCATCGGCGGCATGGACTAGGCAGGGCAGGGGAGTGCCGCCGGGCGCTTGGGTCGGCGTATGATGATGCCGCACGGCGGACACCAAAGAAGGCGGCAGGTTCCAGCGTTCCAGCAGGCAGCCGCCGGCTTCGGCATGGTCAAACCCGAAAACGGATCGCTCAGCTTCCGTGCAGGTCATGCCGCCCATCACTTGGGTTAAAACTTCGCCGAATAAGTCACTCTGGTAGGCGTTCATCACCACTTTGCCGATGTCATGCAGCAGGCCGGCGACAAACGCTTCTTCTGTGCCACGAAACTTAGCCCGCCTTGCCAGCGCTTGCGCCGCCGACGCGCAGGCCAGCGAATGGCGCAGCAAAACGCCGCGCGGCAGGCCGTACCCGGCCACTTCCCCTTCCAGCAGCGCCTCGCAGCTTGCCGCCATGACTAGGTTGCGCGTTGTCCGCATTCCCAAAACGACTAAAGCATCGGAAACCGTGCCGATGCGGCGGCTGGAGCCGTAAAACGCCGAGTTCGCCAGCTTCAAGACCCGCGCCGCCAGGGCCTGATCTGCGACTAAAATTTTGGCGACTTGGGCGATGCCCGCTTTGGGGTCCTCTGTAAGCTGCATCACCCGCAGCACTGACTCCGGCAGGGCGGGCAGATCGCGCACCTGCCGCACCAGCGCGTTCAGCTTTTCGTTTGTTTCCGCTAATGTCCCCGCCATAATCTTCATGCCTCTGCACTGAATTATGGCGGACTGCAAGCGTATCTCTAGGAACGGCTGGGTTTAATCCAGCAGCAGGGCGGACAACTCAGTGCCGGCGGGAAAAACGGCGACATCTGAAGGCAAAACAAGCAGAGCGTTTGCAAGCACCAGGGACCGCAGCATTCCCGACCCTTGCGCTCCGGTGGTGCGGGCCGAATATCCACCATCGCTTTCGCGCGTGACCCTCGCCCGCTGATAGGAAGTGCGCCCCGGCGTGTGCGAAACTTCTTCAGCCAGACGCACCCGGACTTCCGGCCGCGTCAGCGCCGAATGGCCGGCCAGCTTGCGGAGCGCTGGGCGGACAAACAGCTCAAACGTCACCATCGATGATGCCGGATTGCCGGGCAGGCCGAAGAACAGGGTCGCGCCCCACTGCCCAAACGCCAGCGGCTTGCCGGGCCGAATGGCGACTTTCCAGAATTTCACGGTGCCGCGCTCGGCAAAAACCGCCTTGACGTAATCAAAGTCGCCCACCGACACGCCGCCGCTCGTAATAAGAACATCCGCCCCGGCGCAGGCGTCAAATGCCGCCCGCAGCGCGTCCGGCGTGTCCCGTGCGTGAAGCCGGTGCGTGACAACCCCGCCGGCTTCTTCCACCTGCGCCGCCAGCGCATAAGCGTTAGAATTGTAGATCTGGCCGTGCTGAAGCGGCGTTCCCGGCTCCACCAGCTCATCGCCGGTGCTGACAATCGCCACACGCGGCTTTGGGTACGCTAAGACTTCAGCGCGTCCCACAGTTGCCGCCATGCCGATTTCCGCCGGGCGCAGGCGCGACCCTTTCGCAACAACGACAGTGCCGCTTCGGACTTCCTCGCCCTGCCGCCGGATATGCCGGCCCTGTTCCACCTCTTCCAAGAACGCGACGCCGTTCCCCCGCGCTTCCGTGTCTTCCACGGGAACCACCGAGTTCGCGCCGTCCGGCACCGGCGCACCGGTCATAATCCGCAGGGCCATATTGGGCTTGAGCGCAGGAACGGACAGCGCCCCGGCGGCAATGTCCCCCTGTACCGGCAGCACGGTTCCTGCGCTTGCAATGTCGGCGGCGCGGACCGCAAAGCCGTCCATGCTGCTGTTGTCAAACGGCGGCAGGTCATGGGGCGCAGTTAATTCTTCCGCCAGCACCCGCCCCAGCGCATCCCCAAGCGGCGTTTGAACCGGCGGGAGCGGCTGAGTTTGGCCCAGTATTTGGGCTAAGGCTTCTTCGTAGGTAAGCATAAATATCCTTACTGCACCAAGATGCCACGGGTTGAAACCCGAGGCTAGGAAAGTACACACCGTCGAAGCGACGTTAAAAATCGCGGAAGAATGCTTCCTTTCTTGCGTCCCCTGGACTGCACTGGCAGACCTGGAAGGCGTTGCGCCTTTCCTAGCCTCGGGTTTCAACCCGTGGCACTTTGGCTTAACTCGCGGCCTGCTCTGTCGGGTGCCCTGTTTCGCGGACATGGAGAACGTCTACCGCATGGGGCAGCAGCGGAACCAGGCTGCTTGTGCCGTCCGATGCACCTGCCGGGCTGCCGGGCAGGTTCACAATCAGCGTCGCGCCGCGCACACCGGCGATGCCGCGCGACAAGGCCGCAAACGGCGTCTGCTTGAGTCCCTCCCAAAGCAGAAATTGGCTGATGTTCGGCGCATGGCGCTCCAAAACTTTTTCGGTCGCTTCCGGCGTCACGTCGCGCGGGCTGAAGCCGGTGCCGCCGGTGGTCAGTATCACGGAGCAGTCGTACTCGTCGCACCAGCGCCGCAGCGTCTCCGTGATGGCCTTTTTGTCGTCGGGAACAACCGCCTCTAAAGCGACGACAAATTTGTCGTCCGGCAGCGCGTTCTTGATGGCCGGTCCCGACAAGTCTTCCCGCTCGCCCGCGCTGCACCGGTCACTGATCGTCAGCACTCCCACCCGAATTAGCTCCCCCATAGAAAATCCCCGCTTTTTCCTCCGGTCTTCGAGACCAGATGCACACTCTCAATCGTCATGCGCTTATCCACGGCCTTTGCCATGTCATATACCGTCAGCGCCGCCACCGTCGCCGCCGTCAGCGCTTCCATTTCCACGCCCGTCTGCGCCAGCGTCGTCGCCGAAGTGCGTATGGTCAGCGTGGTCTCGCCAAACTCAAAGTCCACCGACACATCTGCCAGCGGCAGCGAATGGCACAGCGGGATCAGCTCATCGGTCCGCTTCGCTGCCAGCACCCCGGCGACCCGCGCTACGCCCAGCGCGTCGCCTTTCGCCAGCGTATTCTGCCGTATTTTCTCTAATGTCTCCGGCTGCATCGTGATCACTGCCTGCGCCATCGCCACCCGTCGCGTCACGTCTTTCCCAGACACATCCACCATCCGCGCCTTGCCCGCTGCGTCCACATGGGTTAATTCTGTCATAGTTCCAGCTCGCTTAATACCAGCACGTTCATCTCAGTAATGCGCCGGAAATCACCAGCGTTGTTGGTCAAAAAGGCGTCACAACCAAAGTTTATTGCGGTTGCTGCGTGAAGCGCATCCGGCGTCCGCATGTTGTACCGAGCGCGTAAGTCGGCGGCAATCTCAGCAATAGCAGCATCAACCGAAACAGAGATCATGTTCTGACTGTTCAGCAGCAGGTCTTTAATCTTCTGCTGCTGCACCGTATCCTTGCTGCGGATTGGCCGAACCAAAGCTTCCGTCAGTGTAATTGCGGAAGTAACGCCAGCGAGTTGACTCCTGCTGATTCGTGAAAATATCTCTGAAAGAAGAATACCATGCGTAGCATCAGCTTGAACGAAGTAAATAATGGCGTCTGTGTCCATGCTTAATCGGGTGACGCCGATAAGTGCATCCTGCAATTTCGTCACTTTCATCTCTCCCATTCATCTCGCATCTCGTGAATGTACTTTTGAACATCAACGTCCGCCCAAGCCTCACTCCCGATTCCGTAGAAGTCCATGACGTTGTACTGCTTTTTGACCTCCGGTGCAGCCTCTTCCTCCTGCAAATCCTGTAGCACCACAGTTTGCACATACGTCTTTTCTTCCAGCCCGCGCCGCTTTGCCTTCTCGCGCAGACGCTCCTGCATCTCCGGCGTCAGCTCAATCTCTAAAATACTCATATTGTTTTGCCTTCTTTGCCGGTCAATGTCACCTAGAGCCGTCCTTGCTTGCGCTTTTCAACAAGATAATCAGGGAAACTTTTTTTATCGTTGGAAAGCTGCGATGGCTGGTCCCCATTGTTCTCCCGGCTATTAACTGTTCCGATATGTCCCGCCAGCACGTCGGCAAGCGACTTGCCCTCAAACGGGTCCGGCGCAGGAGCCTCCGCGTACAGCTCTTGAAGGTCATGCAACGCCAGCAGTTCCGGCGTCGTGCCCTGCTGATTAGCCCGTGCCGTTAATGCACGCTCGATCTCTGGCGTCAATGTAATTGTCATGGTTTCGCTCCTATCTCGTCATGTAGGGCGGCCTCTTCACGCTCAACCCACGCTTGCTGTTCCGCCAGCATTTGTGCGGTCGACACGGCCCCTGCTAGTATCATTGCTGCACTCTCCGGCAAACCCTCGTCTTCAAAAGGAAGCCAGAAGTCAAAGAGGTCCTCAAATGCACTCAGCGATTGATCACCATTCTGTATTGGTTGCGGAAAAGTCTGAAGGAAGTATTTAAATTCAGACAGTCGCCACTTGCGTATGGCAATCGTTTTGTCAAACTGTTTCTCTCCGATAATCTGTTCCAAATAGCGGTCTATCGCTTGCCAGTCTTGCGGGTCAGCGTTTGCCAGTAATGCCGCAGTCTCGTCTTGTTCCGGCGTTCCCTGCCCAATTTGATCAATCGCGCAGGCAGTGACTTGTTCGGCAGACAGCTTTCGACCGGCAAAGCCGTGCCAGCCGACCAAGATCATAGGCCAATCAATTGGTAGATCACTGAACTTGTCATAGTACAAGGGCATAAGCTATTATACCCGGCAGTTCCAGTGCAAGCACACATCCTAAAGGGTTGACAGCAGTAGTAGACATCTGCTACAATCGGGCGAAACCATTAGTAGAAAGGAGTCTACTTCCTCCGTGTCCCTGGGCTGGCTATTCTTAGACATGAACTCGTTTTTTGCGTCGGTCGAGCAGCAGGAACACCCGAAGCTGCGCGGCAAGCCGGTCGCGGTCGTCCCGCTGCTGTCGGACACGACGAGCTGCATTGCGGCGTCGTATGAGGCCAAAGCGTTTGGGGTCAAGACAGGAACCAATGTCGCGGAAGCCAAGCGGCTGTGTCCGAACCTGCACATCATTGAAGCCAAGCATGGGCCATATAGAGAGTACAGCAAGCGGATACAAAGCGTGGTGGAAGACTGCCTGCCGGTGACGGAAGTTTGGTCGGTGGACGAAATGGTCTGCCGCCTGTGGCATAACGAGCGGCAGTTGTGGGACGCGATGCGGCTGGCCGAGCAGATCAAAACGCGCATCAAAGCTGAAGTCGGCGAATGTATGCACTGCTCAGTGGGACTGGGACTAAACCCGTTCCTTGCCAAAGTCGCCGCTGACCTGCAAAAGCCGAACGGGCTAGGGGTCATTGCCGAAGACGACCTGCCGCATAAGCTGTACCGCATGGCGCTCACGGACTTTCCCGGCATCAGCACCGGCATGGAAGCGCGGCTGAACGCGGCCGGGGTTTTTAAGACCGAACAAATGTACGCGCTAAACATAGATCAGATGCGCCGGGTTTGGGGCGGAGTGGTGGGGGAACGCTGGTGGCACCAAATCCGAGGACATGACGTTGCCTCTCCCTTAACAATCCGGCGCTCCGTCGGACATTCACACGTTCTTCCGCCGGAGTTTCGGACCCCGGCGGGCGCGGCGGCGGTGGCCGGGCGGCTGCTGGAAAAAGCGGCGGAGCGGATGCGGCACCTAGGATATCAGGCGCGGGGCCTGTCGGTCCATGCTCGTTCTGAAGATGGCCGGTCCTGGGCTGCCAAGCGGCGCTTGACGATCTGCGCGGATACTTGGACATTGTTCTCAGCTTTGACCTCTTTGTGGGAACATCCGTTCCCATGTGTCAAGCAAGTCGGCGTCGTGCTGTACGACCTGCTGCCCGACGCGCAGGTCACGCTGCCATTGTTCCGCGAAGACGCCCGCCGCCTGACCGCTTCCTGCGCTGTTGACACCCTCAACCGAAAGTATGGTCGCGGGACGCTGTCCATGGCCTCGGTTGTCCCCGTCAAGCACACCGCCGAAGACAAAATCGCCTTCGGTAAGATTGAAGAGCTGGGGTAGGTTACTTCTGGGTATCTTACTTTATGCTTTTCTTAGGACTGGACCTTGCGTGGGGGCGAAAAAATACAAGCGGTGGCTGCGTCGTCTCCTGCCCGGCAGGGGAGGGCGGTCGGGGCGCTGTTTTAGACTACACGGAAACGCTGGGCGATGATGATGAGATTGTGCAGTGGGTCAGCCGATGGAACGACGAAGCCGGGCCGGAAGGGCTGCTGCTGG
>CAXTRL010000134.1:0-9026 GCA_964246575.1 uncultured Armatimonadales bacterium | reverse complement strand
AAGCAGTTGCCCGGCATCGGCGGCACCAGCGCCGTCGCCCCGCTTTGGGCCGGCCTCGTCGCGCTTCTCGCCCAAAGTCTCAGCACCAAACTCGGCTGGATCAACCCCCAGCGTTACCAGATCCCCCCCAGCACCGGCGCGTTCAACGACATCACCGAAGGAAACAACGGCGACTACCAAGCCGCCCCCGGCTGGGACCCCTGCACCGGCCTCGGCTCCCCCAACGGCCAAAAACTGCGGGACGCCCTGCGCCAACCTCCCGCCGCCTCTTAACCCCGTAGGGGCAGGGCTTGCCCCTGCCCTTCTTTTTTCCGCGCCTGCCCTTCTTTTTCTTTTAGGCCAGCACAAACTCGGCGCAAAGCAGGCCGAAATAATGGTCTACTTCATACGACAAAAAATTGGCTTTGAGTGAAGCACGCTTTTGAGCGCCGATGATCGCCAGCGTCTGCCAGTACGAGTCCGCCAAAGCGCTCTTGGCGTAGTCGGCGGGCCAGTCTAAAAGGCGCGGCAGGTCGTCAGCTTCCACCGCCGCCTGCATATCCGCGTCGTACTGCGCCGAAATCGGTGTGTACCCATACGGCCCGTCGGCGGCGTGGCCGTGACCCTGGTCGGCGCTTGCAATCAGCGCCACCCGGCGGCCCAGCTCATCCGACGCTTCGGCTAGCGCTTCGCCCCAGTCCACTAAAGCCTGCCGGGACAGGTCGCGGGCCGGGCAGGCCACCACTGTCGGCAGCGTGTCCGGCGGCGGGGTCAAAAGCGCCAGCGGAATAGTCACCCCCCAGTCCAACGGCAGAACATCGTCTTCATTTTCGCCTGCCAGCGGCGTCACCGAAATATTCTTTTCCGCCGCACGGTACGCCCACGCCGCCGCCAGGTCTAAGTCAGTCTGCACCCCGACTTTCGCCGAATCCAGTTCCCCATATCCGGTCTTGGTGACGCCCAGCATGATCGTGCCGGCCTCATAAATGCCGTGCGGGGTCAAGATCGCAACACTGTCTGCGCCCGACGCCCGCAGCGACTTGCGCATCCGTGCCATCGCCCGCCGCCCTTGCGGCACCGGACCCGGCGCATCTTCCCCGAGCAGCAAGTTTCCGCCATGCGGCGCGATACACGCAAAGACTATCGGCATAGGATTATTCTCCCCTGATAAAAAGAAACGAGTGAGTAAACTCACTCGTTCGCTTCTCATTCTGATTTTGTGACACTCTCGTTTTTAGAACCGAAACCCTGCCGACAAGTTTAGGCCGCTCAGATCAAAGCCTTTAATGCGCGAGACGTACAAATAACGCGCTTCCAAAAAGCCGGAGTCGCCGAACGAGACGCCGATCAATGGGCTTGCGCCGAAGGCAGTCCGAACGCCTGAATGCACGTTGTAGTCGGCGGAGCGAATGTCTACAAAATCAAGGTCCGCAGTCGCCCCCACATACGCGACGTTCGGCCCGCCTTGATTGAGCGCTTTGCGGTACGCAATGCCGAGCGGTGCAAGAAACATATGGTTGCCGCTGCGGGTCTGGTACTGCACCTGCAAGTCCAGCGCTACACGCCCGCGCGTAGACGCCTGCGCGATGGAGCCGAGGCCCAGCCCCAGCGAAATCGCAGAATTGCCGAACTGGCTCCGCGCCTTGTTTGACGTCAAAAAGTAAACGCCGATCTCCGGCCCAATCCGAAACCGATTGCTTCTTTTCGCCGGTTCCGGCGCGGGCGGGGCCGTCGTCTCCGGGACCGTAGTCTGCGGCGCAGTGGACGGAGTTGGGTTCATTGGGGGCGCATCCACCGGCGCAGGCGTCGTCGGCGGTGTCGTGTCCGTAGGTGCCGGGGTCACTGTCGCCGGCGGTGTGGGCGTCGCATCAGGTGCCTGCGCCATTGCGCCCGGCATGGCGAGCATCAGCGCCAGGGCGCTTCCAGCCAAAAATCGTGTCATCATGCGTTAGAGTTCTCCTTAAAATAGGTGCGTTTGACTGTCAGTAAATCGCCTGCTCGGTTTCGGCATCAAACAAATGCGTCTTTGCCAGATCCAGCACAACATCTAAAGTTTGGCCGTCTTGGGCCTGTGTTTCGGCGTCAATCGTGGCAACCAGCGAATGCACACCTGCCGTTACATACAGCGTGATAATGTCGCCCATCGGCTCGGACACGTCCACCAAAGTACGAACCGTGTTGCCCGGCGCGGCAGCCACCGGGTTGGTCAAGTTTTTGTCAAAGATGTCGGCGGGCCGGACACCGAATAGGACGCGCTTGCCGGCATACGCATCCAGCTTGCCGCCCTGGACCGGCGGGGCGGCGACTTGGAACGCGCCGCAGTCAATCAGATAGCCGCCGCCGTCTTTGCGGAGCGTCGCCGGCAAAAAGTTCATGGACGGTGTCCCGATGAACCCGGCGACAAACACATTAGCGGGACGCGCGTAAATCTCCATCGGCGGGGCGCACTGCTGCAAAACGCCGTCGCGCATCACGGCGATCCGGTCGCCCATCGTCATGGCTTCCACCTGGTCGTGCGTCACATACACCGTCGTGATGCCGAGACGCCGGTGCAGCTTGATCAGCTCCGAGCGCGTCTGCACCCGCAGCTTGGCGTCTAGGTTAGACAGCGGCTCGTCCATCAAAAAGACCTGCGGCTCGCGCACAATTGCCCGGCCCAGCGCCACCCGCTGCCGCTGCCCGCCGGACAACTGCCCCGGCTTGCGGGCCAGCAGCGCTTCAATTCCCAGCAGCGCGGCAGCATCATCCACCCGCTTCTTGATCTGGTCTTTCGGCACGCGCCTGAGCTTCAGGCCGAACGCCATGTTGTCAAACACAGACATGTGCGGGTACAGGGCATAGTTCTGGAACACCATCGCAATGTCCCGGTCTTTCGGCGAAACCCGGTTGACGATTTTGTCACCAATCTTGATGTCACCGTCCGAGATTTCCTCCAGCCCGGCGATCATCCGCAGCGCCGTTGTCTTGCCGCACCCCGACGGCCCCACCAGCACCATGAACTCCCGGTCCTGAATCTCTAAGTTCAGGTTGTTGACCGCCGCCACCGCGCCGAACCGTTTAAACAAATTATGCAGACTGACCTGCGCCAAAAATCTTCCCCTGCCGCCAGAATACAGTCATATTCGCCGCCGCCCAGGAGAATTCCTGCACACGCTCCTGCACACGCTATTCCAGTGTCATAAACAGATTGTTCAGCGCCTCGGCCAGCGTTGGGTGAGCCAAAGTCGCATCCCGCAGGGCGGTATAGGGCAGGCAGCCCATCATGGCGACTTCCAAAACCGCCATTACCTCGCCGCCATCCAGCGCAAGAACCGCCGCGCCTAAGATTTGCTGTGTGTTCGTGTCCACGACAGCCTTGATAAAGCCGCGCGTTTCATCCGTCTCAATCCCGCGAGCCACTTCACTCATCGGGATTTTGGCGACTTGAATGGTCTTGCCCTGCTCCTTCGCTTCTTCTTCCGTCAGGCCGACACGGCCAAGCTGCGGATCAGTAAACATGGTGTACGGCACCATGCGGCCTGCCGTCGTGCGGCTGCCGTGTTCCAGCAGATTAGCCCGAACAATCCGAAAATCGTCATACGCGATGTGCGTAAACTGCGGACCGCCTTTGACATCGCCCAGCGCGTACACTCCCGGCACGTTCGTTTCCAGCGTCTCGCTGACCTCAACAAATCCCTGCTTGCCCACGTTGATGCCTGCCGCCGGCAGGTCTAGCCCCTCCGTATTCGGCGTCCGCCCAACCGCAAGCAGCAGGTGCGACCCATTCACTTGTTGCTCACCTGATTTTGTTTCCAGCGTCAGCGTGATGCCGGCTACCGACTTCTCCGCGCTTATCGCTTTCGCCTCTGTGATAATCGTTAAGCCATCCTCAGTCAGAATCTTCGTGACTTCTTCCGCCACGTCGGCGTCTTCGCGCTCCAAAATTCGCTCGGATTGGTCAATCACGGTCACTTCGCTGCCGAAGCGGCGAAACATCTGCCCGAACTCCAGCGCGATGTAGCTGCCGCCTAAAATAATCAAATGCTCCGGGGCTGCATCCAGCTCCATCACGGAAGTGGAGTCCAGATATTCCACTTGGTCCAGTCCATCAATCTTCGGGACAGCCGGTCTTGCACCCGTGTTGATGAACACTTGCTCCGCCATTACTGTTCGAACGCCGCCGTCTCGCAGCGCGATTTCTAGTGTTTTTGGCCCAAGAAACTTCGCTTCGCCAAAAACCAGATCTACGCCGTCCGTATCTTCCAGCTTTGTTTGGACGCCGTCCCGAAACTCCGCTACAATGTCACGTTTGCGCTGCCGGACTTTGGTTAAATCCACCGTCACCGGCCCCGTCTGCACCCCGAAATCCGCCCCGCGCCCCGCTAAATACGCAACTCGGGCGCTGGCGATCATTGTCTTTGTCGGCGTACAGCCCCGATTGACGCACGTTCCGCCGACTACATCCCGCTCCACAATCGCCACCCGCCGACCTGCCTTTGCCAGCGCCCGTGCCAGCGGGTCTCCCGCCTGACCTACTCCAATAATTACCGCATCGTAAGTTTCCGCCATTTTGCTTTTTTCCAACTTCCAGGTGCAAATTCTGTATGGAATATACCGTTGACGGCATCGGCTTGAACCTTGCTGAGTGGGGAAGCAGCGCGAAAACCCTGTTTTTTCTGCACTATTTCAGCGGCTCGTCCCACACCTGGCGTCCGGTGATGGAAAGACTGGCGGCTGATTATCGCTGCCTGGCGCTGGATCTGCGGGGGTGGGGAGACTCGGACGCCGTGCCGGCCTCAGCCTGCCAGACTAAAGACATTGCGGAAGACGCCCGGCAGGATGCGGAAGACGCCCGGCAGAATATCGCCGCGCTTGGCCTCACCCGGTACACGCTGATCGGGCATTCAATGGGTAGCAAAGCAGCGCAGGCACCCACCGCCGACCCGCCGCCGGGCCTTGAGCAGGTTTTGCTGGTCGCCCCCTCGCCCTTGTCCCCCAAACCCATGACCAAAGACGACCGGCCTGCCGCTGGAAACGCCGAAAGTCGTCGCGGGCTGGATACGCGAGAAACTCATGTAGGGGCAAGCCCTGTCCCTACAATTTAACAATCTCACCTGACTGCGCTGATTCCCGTGCCGCCGCCGCTAGGCGCACACTCGCTGCGCCGTCTTCGCCGGTTACCAGCCGCCGGTGCGCCGGGTCACGCACCGCCGCTGCGAAGTCCGCCATCGCGTCTTGAACAGCCTTGAGGTAAACCGGCGTCGGCCCGCCGAGCGACTGATGCGCGTGGACGCGGTGCGAAACAAAAAAGTTTTTGCCGCTGCCGCGCACAGTTCGGCCCGGCGGCGGGAAATCCCCGTCATCTACCGCTTCCACGGGCAGCACAGTCTGAAGCCCAGCCAAGCCTGCGTCATCCACAATCGCAGACAGTGCCAGCGACGTCGGTATCCAGTCATTCAGCGTCACATGGCCGCGCTCAAACGCAAAATGCGCGGTCTGCTTTTCCAGTACGCCGGGCCGGTTGAACGCATGGTAGAATGACGCTTCCACGCCGCTTTCATATGTCACCAGCGCCTGCACCCGATCTTCTTTGTTTGTACCGTCGCCGCGTACCCAGGTTCGGCCCATCACTTCCCGCGCCGGTGCGCCGGCAATCGCTCCGATGATATCAAAGAAATGGACGCCGTGTTCCACAAAGATGCCGCCGGACGCGGCCGGGTTCCAAAACCAGTGATCGTCGCCGAGGCCCTCATCCGACGCATAGTTCTCAAAGCCCACATGCGTCAGCGGCCCCAGCCAGCCGTTTTGGGCGATCGCCAGCACTGTTTGGTACAGCGGATCATAGCGCATCACAAAATTAACGCCGACGACTTTCCCGGCTTCCGCACCGGCGGCGAGAATCGCCTGAGCGTCGGCGGCACTTGTCGCCAGCGGCTTTTCTACGAAGACATGCTTGCCGGCCTGCAAAGCCGCCAGCGCCATTTCGGCATGACGGTCCGGCGGCGTGACGATATGCACGGCTTCCACCGCCGGGTCGCGCAGCATCTCGCGCCAGTCTGTATAGGTATGGGGAACATCATACTGCCGGGCCGTATCCGCCAGCATCTTAGCATCGCGCCCGGCAAAGGCGACAACTTTGGCGACGCCTGCGTCATGGTACGCGCCGGTGCAGAACGCGCCGAACCCGCGCGGCCCAATCAAGCCGAGAGATAGAGGTTTGGAAGAAAGCAGGGAGGACGAAGAGGAAGCAGTCATGCTTTCGTTTACCCGGCGGGGGAGGGGTGCAAACTTGGGGCAGCCCCTACGGCCCGCCCGTGCGGCTGATGTTCTGCTCGGCGCGGAACGCATCGTCGCTGCCGGGATCAATCTGGATCACGCGCTGCCAGTAGTCGCGGGCCTGCGACGCATTGCCGGAAGTGGCCGCCGCCTGCGCGAGGTCCATGCAGTGATGCACGGCGCTGGCCCGCGCTTCGCTTCCCGCCGGGCCGGTGGGATCGGATTGAGACGCTTTTCCCCAGGCGTCCAAAGCGCCCGGAACATCGCCGAGCTGCCAGCGGACATTGCCCAGATTGTTCGCAGCCTCCGCGTTGCGATTGTCCAGGCTGACGGCGTTTTGGTATGCATTCGCCGCCGCCGACAGGTTGTTGGCATGAATTGCCGCTTCACCCTGCCCGGCATACGCTTGGGATTGGCCGGAAAGGGCCGACTGCACTTCGGGAGAATGCGGCGGCGCGGCGGACGCCGCTTGTTCATAAGCACGAGCGGCGTCCGCGTAGTTGCCCTGATGCAAAGCCGCCGCGCCTTTCGTGTTAAGCTGCCCGGACTCCGTCCGCTGCCGGTGGGTTTGAAACGAGGCCGCCACCGTCGCAATTCCCCAGCCAATCAGGGCCAGCAGCGCCAGCAGCCCCAGCAGCGGCAGCGCAAACCGCAGTGCCCGCTCGGCCTCTGCGGACAGCAAGCGCCCCGGCGCGGGCCGCGAGATGACAGGCGGCTCCGGCGCGTCAAAAGCGCGGGCCGGGACAGCCGCCGGCATTCCCGAAATCTCCGGCGGGGTTGTTCCCGTGTCCAAAGTCAAGGCCGGGCCGGACGTAAACGACAGCGGGCTGAGAGGCATCGAAGACGACGCGCCGGGCATCTGCGTGGGGGATGACAGCGAAAACTTTTCCGCCCGCAGGTCGGCGGCCAGCATGGCTGCGTTTTGGTAGCGCAGGGTGGGGTCTTTAGCAAGCGCCCGCTGCAAGACCTGCTGCAAAGGTCCGGGCAGGCCAACCGGCATGGCTGGCTGCATGTTCATAATGTTGTAAGTGATTGTAATGACGCTGTCACCGGTGAACGGTTTGCGCCCAGACAGCATCTCGTACAGCGTAATGCCCAGCGAAAACAAATCCGTCCGGTGGTCTACCGTGTGCGACGCCACCTGCTCCGGGGACATATAGGAAGGCGTGCCGAAGACCTGGCCCTGCGACGTGATGCTCGGCTCAGCGGTGATCCGGGCGATGCCGAAGTCGGTCAGCTTGACAACTCCACCCGGCAGAATATGCACGTTGTCCGGCTTCACGTCCCGGTGGACTACGCCGCGCGAGTGGGCATACGCGAGAGCGTCGCAAAGCTGCAAAGCGATTTCGATGGTTTCTTTGAGAGGCAGCGCTCCCTGCATTTGCAGAATGTCGCGTAAACTCTGGCCTTCCAAATACTCCATCACCAGAAAATGCCGGTCGTTTTCCTGCCCGACATCATAAATGGTCACGATGTTGCGATGCGAAAGCGTTCCCGCCGCTTTGGCTTCCCGGTAAAACCGCTCAATCCGCTCCCGCTTCTGCGCCCCGGCCAGATGCGGCGGCAATTGCAGCTCTTTCACGGCGACGCGCCGGGCCATTGTCGGGTCAATCGCCTCATAGACAATGTCGTTGGAGCGGGCAATTTCCCGAACAATCCGGTACTTGCCGAGAACGGTATTAGACGAAACGGCCACGAATGGGTTCTCCTAGAGAAACTTCTCTGTTAGCTTACGATGAGTGAGTAAGCTCCCTCGCTACAAGGCGTTCAGAAACGCCGCCTGTCCAGGGGACAGCAAGATAAGAATGGTGAATATGGCTTATCTTGTCTTCTGTCCCCTGGACAGGCGGTAATTCTGATTACCTTCCAGCGAGCGAGTTCACTCACTCGTTCCTGTTCGTTCCTGCTGAAATCGCTTTTCTACTTGCGCCGGCCCCAGCGGGACGATTTTTCTTCTTTGGGAGCCGCCGCGCTCACCGCCGGCTCGGACGACGCCGCGCTGCCGTCATACGGCAGCAGGGCGCGGATGGACAGCACCAGCGCCGTGATGTTGTCGCGCCCGCCGCGCTCGTTGGCCGCTTCCACCAGCGCCAGCGCCGCCGCCGACGGACTTTGGCCCTGCACCATGTCCTGGATTTCAGCCGGTTCCACATGGCCGGTCAAGCCGTCGGAGCAAAGAACAAACGTGTCGCCGGCTTGCAGGCTCTGCGTAAAAATGTCCGCCTCCACCGTGGCCGCCGTGCCGACCGACCGGGTGATGATGTTCCGAAACGGGGACACCTGCGCTTCCGCCAGCGTCATCGCGCCGAGGCGCACCTGCTCCGCCACCCAGGAATGGTCTTCCGTGAGCTGCGTGATGACCCCGCCGCGCAACAGGTACGCCCGGCTGTCGCCGACTTGGGCAATCAAGAGCGTGTCTTCGCACACAACTGCCGCCGTCAGCGTCGTTCCCATCCCCTGCCGGTCCGGGATCGCCTGCGCCGTATCGTAAATCAGGCCGTTCGCTTCGGCGACCGCCTGGCGCAGCGACGCTTCTTTGTCCGGCGACGGGTCGGCGTAATACACTGCAAGCAGGGTTTTCAAAGCCAGCTCGCAGGCGATCTGCCCGGCGGAGTGACCGCCCATGCCGTCGGCCACGGCGTAGACGCTGCCTTTGACGGCCATTGCCGCCGGGTCTTCCGGCTCGAAAAAATCAAACTTATCTTCGTTGTTGTCGCGCACCCGGCCAAGATCGGTCTTCGCGCCCATCTTGACGGACGCGACAACGCGCGGCAGGCGGCTGACTTCCGCCC
>CAXTRL010000133.1:0-9081 GCA_964246575.1 uncultured Armatimonadales bacterium | reverse complement strand
CTCGCAAACTTCGTGATGACCTACTTTATGTTCAACGAGGTGTCGTCATTTTGATCCATCCACTCAAAAACCGCAATCTGGGGGCCGAAGCGGGGGACCATCAGGAGCCGGCCTGGATTGAAGTCACAGACCTGCGGTTTCAAGTAGGCGGCAAGCAGATTTTGAAGGGCGCAAGCTTAGGCGTTGCGCCGGGCGAGATCCTATCAGTTATGGGCATGTCCGGCTCCGGCAAGACCACGCTGCTGCACTGCATCGGCGGGCTGACGGCGGCGACGGGCGGCGAGATACGGATTGGCGACGCACAGATTGTCGGCATGACCGAAAGCGAGCTAAATCATGTCCGCGAGCGCATGGGCATGGTGTTCCAATACGCCGCGCTGTTTGACTCGCTGACGGTGTTCGAGAACGTGGCGTTCGGCCTGCGCCGCCGCCGCAAGCTGGCGCAAGCGGACATTAAGAACATGGTCGCGGAAAAGCTGGCCCTGGTCGGCCTGCCCGGCACGGAGAACATGTACCCCTCGGAGCTGTCCGGCGGCATGGCAAAACGGGTCGGGCTGGCGCGGGCGATTGCGATTTCGCCGGAGATTTTGCTGTACGACGAGCCGACTTCCGGGCTTGACCCGGTGATGGAAAGTGTCATTGACGAGCTGATTATGCAGATGCGCGACAAGCTGGGCGTTACCAGCATTGTGGTGTCGCATTCCATCGCCAGCATTTTTCGGATCAGCGACAAGATTGCCATGATACACAACGGCGAAGTGCTGGCGAGCGGCACGCCGGACCAAATTAAGAACTGCGACAATCCGATTGTCCGGCAGTTCATTGAAGGCAAATCGCATGGGCCGATTGAAGTTGCGCGGCGCTGACGGGGAAAAGGCGAACAAAGGCAGCTTATGACGACATTAGGAAACGCGGGACGGGTCGGGCTGGTGTTTGTCCTGGCGGTTGCTTTGCTGGGCGGAATCTGGTACTTTCTGAAAGGCAACATTCTGAGCAGCAATGTTTACTCGTTTGACGTGCTGTTCACGGACGCCAGCGGGGCGGGCGCCGAAACGCCGGTGACGCTGGCCGGGGTGCAAATCGGCAAGGTGCAGAGCGTGACCCTGACGCCGGGGCAGCAGGCGGATTTACGGCTGGAAATCAAGAACAAGATGAATGGCCGGGACGTTCGTATCCCAAAAGGCTCGCAGTTTCTGATCCAAACGCCTATTCTCGGCACCAGCGGCACGATTACGGTGATCCCGCCCGCCGATGCCGCAATGCACCCCAGAGGCAGCATTGGGGACGGCGAAGCGGACCTCAAAGGCGGGCGAGCCGGGGATTTAACGGCGTCGCTCGGCAAAGCGAACGACCTGCTGGACCAATTCACGGTCACCACCAAGAAAGTGGATGCCCTGCTGGACTCGGCCACGCGGCTTGCCAATGATCCGAAGATCCAGAACAGCTTGCAGCAAACGCTTCGCAACTTCAATGAAGCGTCGGCGAATGTCAACGCTGCTTCGGCAAACGGCCTGAAGCTCACGGGCAGCCTCAACGGCCTGCTGACAACCGACAATGATCAAGTGCTGGCACTCCTAAAGCAGACCAAGTCCGGTGAGCAAGTGTCGCTGGATAATTTGGCTTCCACGACCGGCTCCGTGCGGGACATCACCCGCGAAAACAAAGCGCAGATCGCGGCGATTGTCCGCAATCTAAACGACACGACATCGGCAGTCGCCGGCATCACCGGGCAAGTCAACACGACCCTGAAAAGCGGCGGCATCACGCAGAACCTTTCGGCAACCGTCGCCAACTTGAAAACGACCACGGACAAGCTGAACGTCATCGCCGGCAATTTTCAGTCCCTCAGTGCGATTGCGACCGACCCGAAAGTGCAAAGCAACTTGAAAGACACGGTGCAAAATATCCGGGACAGCTCCGAGCAGGCTACGTTTTTGATTGAGCGCTTGAACAAGCTCGCCGGCGGACGGCGCAAGGGAACCACCGTGGTGGCCGCGCCCGGCGTCGGCGTAGTCGTCCTGCCGGGGACAAGCAAGAACGGCAGCCCTGCTTCGGTCACGCCGACGCCCGCGCCGGGACGCGGCGCTCCGTACTACCTGCCGCGCGTGCAGGCGCTGTACAACACGCGGGACAAGCATTTTCGGACCGATCTCGACGTTGTCGTGCCGCTGAGCTTAACCCCGGTGACATTTGTCCGGGCCGGCATTTACGGCCTCGGCGACACAAACAAGCTGATCTTGCAGGGCGGGCAGGCTTTGGACAAAAGCGGTTTAGTGGCGGGCCGAATTGGCATCTATGCGTCTAGATTAGCTGTCGGCGCGGACGTCGGCCTCGGCAAGCGCCAAACGCTGTCGCTGGACCTATATGACCCGAACAACTTTCGGATTGACGCCAAAGGCACGCTGATGCTGGCCCCGGAACTGGGGTTGGTGCTGGGCGGCGAAAACATCAACCGCAGCCGCCGCAGCGGCGCACTCATTGGCTTGGAATATCGTTCATCGAAGTAATCAAACTTATTTAACAACGCAAAGGAAACATACCATGAGAGAAAAGCGCAGTATGAAAGTCATACTTTTACAAGACATTGAGCATAAAGGCAAGCAGGGCGACGTCGTCGCCGTTGCCGACGGCTACGCCCGCAACTATTTGTACCCGCGCAAGCTGGCAATCGAGGCCGCCGGTGGGGCGCTCAAGAACCTGGAAGCCAAGCACGCCCAGGAAGAGCGCCGCACCGAAAAGCTGCGGGCCGACGCCGACCGCACCGCCGAACAGCTCCTTGACAAGACCATCACGCTGACGGTTCGGGCCGGCGAAAACAGCCGCTTGTATGGCCGCGTCACCGCCGCCGACATCGCTGCCGCCGTTGAGCGCGACCTGTCCATCAAGCTGGACAAGCGCAAAGTCGGTCTGCTCGACCCCATCAAAGCCGTTGGTGAGTACGACGTCCCGATCAAGCTGCACCGCGAAGTGACTGTTCCCCTTAAAGTCGCCGTCGTCGCCGAATAAACCCCTTCGCCGGGATAGGCTGCGGCCTGTCCCGGCTTCTTTTCACGCCTTTCCAATTGAGTGGCTGATTCCTATGCCTGAACGCAGTGACTACGAAAAGCGCAGCCGCACTAACGGCGGCTATAATGGCAATGGCTTCGGCGGCAACGGAGACAGCGCTCCCGGCGGTTCGCTGAGTGCTTATATCCCTCCTCACTCGATTGAGTCAGAGCAATCCACTCTTGGCGCAATGCTGATTGAAAGCACGGCTGTAGAGAAAGTTTTTGAGATACTAGATAAGGATGACTTCTACCGCGAAAATCATCAAGCAATATTCGAAGTCATTTCTACGCTTTCAGAACGAAACACACCGGTTGACCTTGTTACCGTTCAAGAAGAATTAAAAAATCGTGACAAGCTGGAACTAGTCACCCTGCCGTATTTGCTCTCGTTGTTTGACACCGTTCCAACGGCAGCCAACGCCGAGTATTATGCAAAGATCGTTAAAGACAAAGCAACTCTTCGCCGGTTGATCTCGGCGGCAATGGAAATTATTGGTGCGGCGCGTGGTGAAGTCGAGAATGTTGATGAAGTCATTGACAGTGCCGAACGAGCCGTTTTTGGCGTGTCTCAGGACAGCGCTTCTTCTTATTTTTCCTCGCTGCGTACCTTGCTGCTTTCTGTCTATGACAACGCCGCCGAAATGAGCGAAATGAAGTCGCTGATTTCTGGTCTTTCTACCGGCATCCACGACTTCGACATGATCACATCAGGCTTGCAAAACACTGATTTGATTATTGTCGCTGCGAGACCTAGTATGGGGAAAACAAGCCTCTGCCTTTCTATTGCCGAGCATGTGGCGCTGAAAGAAAAAAAACCCGTCGCGATTTTCTCGCTGGAAATGTCTAAAGAGCAGCTCGCGCTGCGGATGCTCTGCTCACAGGCACAGGTGAACTCGCACAAACTCCGCACGGGCCGCTTAAATGAAGATGAGTGGGGTGAGCTGGCAAAGGTTGTACAAGGCATGTACGAGGCTCCGATATTCATTGACGACGCGACTGAAGCGTCCGCACTGACGATGCGAGCTAAATGCCGCCGTTTGATGGCAGAACATGGCCTCGGCCTCATCATCGTTGACTACCTGCAACTGATGCGTTCGCATCGGCGTATCGAAAACCGTGTGCAGGAAATTGGGGAGATTGTACGGGGCCTGAAATCATTAGGCCGCGAACTGAAAGTTCCTGTTGTTGCTCTGTCTCAGCTTTCCCGTGCTGTCGAGAGCCGTGAAAACAAGCGCCCCATGCTTTCAGACCTTCGGGAATGCGTCACCGGCGACACGCGGTTGATGGAGGCCGTCACGGGAAAGCTGGTTGCCATCCGAGATGTGCAGGCCGGGAACAGCATTCTGGCGATGGACAGCCGCCAGAATATCCGCCCGTTTCTAGTAGAGCGCGTCTGGTCTACGGGAATTAAGCCGGTGTTCACGGTGAAGACCCGCACCGGGCGCAGCGTGACCGCAACAGCAAACCACCCTCTGCTGACGGCGCGGGGCTGGAAGCGTGTGGATGAACTGCAAGCGGGGGACATCATCGCAACAGCGATGCGTCTGCCGGAGCATGGCGCTGAGAAGCCGGAGCGGGCTGACCTCTGCCGCCTGCTTGGTTACCTAGTCGGTGACGGTACGTTCCAAACCCACCGTTCCGTTGGCTTCTGCGGTTCTGAACCTGCTGCCGCTGAAGATGTCGTTGCTGTTGTCACGCAGCACTTTCCCACAGTCACTACTCGCCACAAGAAAAGTTACGGCAGTTATCAGGAGGTTGACTTCCGCTGCCTCTACGAGAACGGCTACGGGAAGCCTTTTGGAAACCCACTGCGGGAATGGCTGCGCGACCTAGGGGTTCTTGGGCAGAAAGATAACACCAAACAAGTTCCTGATTGGGTTTGGGAAGCGGGTCAGGTTGGCGCAAGCTGCTTCCTGGCAGGCTACTTTTCTGCCGATGGCTGCGTTAAGCAGACCGCCGGGCGCGGCTGGTTTGTGCATTTTGACACGGTCAGCCGGCAGCTTGCCGAAGATGTGCAGTTTTTGTTGCTGCGCCTTGGGGTCACAGCGACTGTCAACGACGGCTACAGAAGCGCGAAAGGAACGCAGCTTATTTACCGTGTCTCAGTTGCCGCATTTGCGGACAACCTGCGGCGGTTTGCTGTCGCCGTTAAACCGGCTGGGCGCAAAGGGGCATTGTTAGAGCAAATGGTTTCGGAACTTACGGATGGCGTTACCAATGGCAGCTTGTTCGGCTTGCCGCCGGAAGTTTCGGGTTTGCTGTTTGATAAGTCCAAGCATCTGCGCCAGCAGGGGCGCAAACGCGAAGAAGGACCACGCATTTATTGGAAGCCACAGGGAAAAAGACCGCGCCGAGACATCTGTGCGAAGTTCGCGGAAAGTCTCAAAGACGAGTTGTTGAGCGTCTGGGCCAACAGTGATCTGCTGTGGGAAGAAATCAAGAGCATCGCTCCGGCAGGGGAAGATGAAGTGTTTGACATCACAGTTCCCGGCTGCGCGAACTTCCTGGCAAACGGCATTGTTGCCCACAATAGCGGCTCCATTGAAGCGGAGGCGGACATGGTCTGTTTTCTGTACCGGGAAGCGTACTATAAGATGAAGGAAGCATTTAACGCCGCCGAGGAAGAAGGCGGGGAACGTCCGCAGAGGGCGGAAATGGAAGAAACGGAGATTATCGTCGGCAAGCACCGAAATGGTCCGACGGGTACGGTCAAAGTGGGCTTCATGCCGCAATATGCCAAGTTTGTAGACTTAGATTTGTCGCGTACCGAAGATGGAGCAACGGGGTTTTAAGGAACTGAGATTTTAGGAACAAAGATGAATGCTTAAAGTTTTGGTCATCGGCGGCGGGGGGCGCGAGCATGCGCTGGTCTGGAAGCTGGCCCAAAGCCAGCAGGTCAGCCGCGTGTACTGTGCGCCGGGCAATGCCGGGATCGCAAAGCTGGCCGAGTGCGTCCCGCTGGCAATCACCGACAGCGAAGGACTGCTGGCGTTTGCGACCGAGAACGGCATTGACCTCACCGTGGTCGGCCCGGAAGTGCCGCTGATTGCCGGCATTGTCGACTTGTTTGAGCAGCGCGGCCTGCGAATTTTCGGCCCGGCCCGTGAACCCGCCCAGCTTGAAGGCTCGAAAGCCTATGCCAAAGGCGTGATGCTGCGCTACGGCATTCCCACGGCCCATTTTGCTGTGTTCGAAGCACAGGACGCGGCTGCCCGCTACTTGAAATCCCACTTTGAGAGCCACCCGGAAGCGCCTTTAGTCGTGAAGGCCGACGGCGAGGCGGCGGGCAAAGGCGTTTATATCTGCCGCACCGACGACGACGGCCAGAACGCTCTGCGCCAGATCATGGAAGAGCGCGTGTTTGGCGCGTCGGGCGACGCCGTGATTATTGAAGAGTTTTTGGAAGGCGAAGAAGCGTCTTTGATGGCGTTCACCGACGGCACGACGATTGTGCCGATGCTGGCGGTGCAGGACCACAAACGCGCTTTAGACGGCGATCTTGGCCCGAACACCGGCGGCATGGGCTGTTACGCGCCGGTCCCTTCTGTTACCCCGGCGCTGTATCAGCAGGCCGTTGAGCAGGTTTTGCGCCCGGCGGTGGACGCCATCCGTGAGTCCGGCATTCCGTACAAGGGCGTCCTTTATGCGGGCATTATGATTGGCCGCGACGGTTCTCTCAAAACTTTAGAATTCAACTGCCGCTTCGGCGATCCCGAAACGCAGGTCTTGATGCCGCTATTGGAGACCGATCTCGTCGACATTTTGCTTGGCGTCACCGACGCGCATTTAGACGAAGTGGACGTGCGCTGGAAGCCCCAAAGCGGCGTCTGCGTCGTGCTGGCGTCCGGCGGCTACCCAAACGCTTACCCAACCGGCCTGCCGATTGAAGGATTAGAACAAGTCGCGCATCTTTCCGACGTCGTCGCCTTCCACGCCGGCACCCAATTTGACCCCGAAGGCAAGGTCGTCACCAGCGGAGGCCGCGTCCTCGGCGTCACCGCCTGGGGCGACGACTTCACCCAAGCCCGCGCCCGCGCCTACGCCGCCGTCAAGAACCTCTCCTTCGACCACATGCACTACCGCACCGACATCGGACACCGCGCGGAAAAACCGGAGTGAAATCCTATGCGTAGTTTACAAGCTGCCGTTCTTCTCACAGCCTATTTGAGCTTTTTTTGCCTCGCTGGGGTAGACGCGCAAACTTCGCTTTCTGCGCCACCGCCTTTTCAAGAACTTCCTAACCCCTACACGCTGGAGCCAAAAGCGCCGGGCAACTATCTTGCGCCTTTGGAAGCGCTGCGCCCAATGCGCAAGCGTTACATGACATCGCTGCGATGGCGAGACTCGTTCTTTGAAGAACTGGCGGCCCAGGAGTCATTTGTCGGCAATGATGCCGAAGCAGTTGCAGACTTTGACCTCGCACGGCCTCCTGACGATGATTTAACTGATAAATACGCTCAGGCCGCAGTCAAAGCATTGAATGGATACCAGCCGACAGATGCGCGTCAAGCGATTTTGAAGCTTGCAAAGATCCATCAAGTTGTCTTCATCAACGAAGCCCATCACGTTCCAATGGGCCGTGCGTTCACGCTGTCGCTCCTGCCGGGGCTGTATGCGCAGGGCTTCCGCTACTTCGCGGCTGAAACGCTTTACCAGACGGATACTCAGCTTCAGTCACGCGGTTATCCTACGCAGAAAACAGGCTACTATACGACGGAGCCAACCTATAGTGATCTTGTCCGAACTGCGTTGAAGCTCGGCTTCAAAGTTATTCCCTACGAGTACCACTTGAAACCGTCGCAGGGCTTCAGCAATTCCGCAAACCCGTATGCCGACGAAGATTTGCGCGAACGAGGTGAAGCGCAAAACATCTACGACCGTATTCTGAAGCATGACCCGCACGCGAAGATTTTGCTTCATGCCGGATATGGACATATTTCCCAGAAGAGTGAACCCGTCACCTGGTCGGCTGGGGACCTCGGCACGAAAACATCCGGCTCCGCGACCTTTACGCCAATGGCCGTCTACTTTGAGCGCCTAAGCGGAATAGTTCCACTGAGCGTTGATCAGTCCAACCTCTATCCGCGCAGCGCCCTAGCTTATGAGAGTTTGCTATATAGGGACATCACGAGCCGCAACCCCGCGAAAGATCAAATCGCTGTCTTCCAAAACGCGAATGGCCGATATTATGTGCCGCCGTCATTCCGCGGGGTATACGACTTGGTAGTGTATCACTCGCCTGTCAGTTACCAGCATGGTCGTCCTGAATGGCTGCAAATGAATGGGCGACGCTCTTTCGTTCCTATCCCCGCTGACTTTCCCCTGCCGAAAGACGCCGGCCATACCCTGCTTGTGCAGGCATTTTATGCAAACGAAGACCTGGCCCTCGCAGTTCCGATTGACCAAATCGAGCTGCGTCCAAACGTCAGCCCGCAGCCGGAACTGCTGCTGCCGTCAGGCCGCTTTTTGCTGCAAGTTGTCAATGGCGCGGGCGCAGTTCTCAGCCGCCGGCAGATTACAAACCCATAAACTACAAACCCGTAGCGGCTCCGATGCTGCTTTTAGGAGAAGACCATGCGTGTCATTATGTTAAGCTGGGAGTATCCTCCCAAGATCGTCGGCGGGATTTCGCCGCATGTGCACGGTCTGGCGCACGCGCTGGTCAAGCAGGACGTGGAAGTCCATGTGATTACCTGCGAGCATCCGGGCGCAGCCGCCGAGGAAGTGGAAGACGGCATTTTCTTATACCGGGTCACGCCGTCGGGGCCGGGCAATGACTTTATCCACTGGGTCCAGCTCTTAAACGATGCTATGCTGGAACGGGCCGACGCGCTGGTGGCGGAGCTGCTGGGTCAAAAAGATGGACAGGCGGTGCTGCTGCACGCGCATGACTGGCTGACCCATTACGCCGCTGCCGCGCTGAAGCACAAGTACCACCTGCCGCTGGTGGCGACGATCCATGCGACGGAATATGGCCGTAACAACGGCATCAGCGGCCCAACACAGGGGTACATCAACTCGGTGGAAGAGCAGC
>CAXTRL010000132.1:0-9114 GCA_964246575.1 uncultured Armatimonadales bacterium | reverse complement strand
CGCGGTCAAGCGCCTCCACATAGCGGGCAATATGCGCGTCCGTGTAGCCGGAATAGGAATTGAAGTCGCAGTAGGCGCATTTGCGAACGCAAAACGGAATATGGACATAGCAGCCAATAGCGTGGGACATGGAAAGATTGTACCCGGCGCTGCCGCTTGACGCCCATGCCCTTCTTCCCTTATACTAGGGGCATGACGACCAATTCTCTGCCTACGGTGCCGGCCTGGCTGCCGTATGTGCTTCCGTTCGGCCTGTTCCTGCTGCTGACTACCATCGAGAGCCATCTGCCGCTTCCGGCCTATCCCTTATTCTACGCCGTCAAAATCGCGCTGGTGGGCGGTGTGCTGATTGCTTTGCGCGGGGCGTTTCCCGAAGCGCGGCCCGGCGGCGGAGGCTGGGCGGCGGCGACCGCGCTGGGTACAGTCCTGTTTTTCCTGTGGATTTTCGTGGACGCGCACACGCCGCATTTCGCGCTTCTCGGAACGCGCACTGGGTACAACCCGGCGCGTGAACTTTCCAGCCCGCTTGCCGTCGTCTTGTTTCTGTTCGTGCGCTTCTTGGGACTGGTGGTTGTCGTGCCGTATGTGGAAGAGCTGTTCTACCGGGGCTTCCTGCTGCGGTTTGTGACAAACATGGACGAGTTTCAAAAAGTGCCGATAGGAACATTCTCCGCGCTGGCGCTTGGGGTCAACGCCGTCGTGTTCGCGCTGTCGCACCCGGAATGGCTGGCGGCGGCGATTTTCGCGCTGGCCTTGTGCGGCTTGCTGCGCTGGACCAAGAACTTCTTCGCCTGCATTCTCGCGCACGGCGTCACGAACCTGCTGCTCGGCGTGTATATCCTGCACACGGCCCAGTGGCAGTATTGGTAGGTCGCAAAAGTAGAGGAAAAAGCAACAAAAGGAGAAAGCGGAATGAAGAAACGGATTACAGTGTCGGGGCAGGGCGAGGCCAAAGCCATGCCGGACCTGGCAGCCCTGACGCTGACAGTCACGGCGGAGGCGGCAGACCAAGCCGAGGCAGTGCGGCAGAATGCGGAACATGCCACAGCAGTCAGGGCAGTTCTGCGCGAAGCCGGCATCGCGGGCAAGGACATCGAAACCCAGCGCTACACGGCCCATCCGCAGTACAACCGCCAAAAGAAGCCGCCGGTGCTGAACGGTTACCAGGTGCAGAACAGCCTGCAAGTGACGGTGCGGGACCTGGACCAAGTCGGCCCCGTCATTGACAAAGCGGCAGCGCATAGCGCGATAAGCGTGGACTATATTTCGTTCGGGCTGTCCGACCGGGCGCAGGCCGAAGCGGAAGCGCTGTCACAAGCGGTCGCTTCCGCGCAGAGAAAGGCAGGCGTCATGGCCGCAGCCGCCGGCGTCGGATTGGGCCGCCTCCTCAGTATCACCGAAGGCACAGACGCATCAGGCGTTTTTCTTTCCGATGCATACGCTGGAGGAACGCTTTCCTCTACGCCGTCACCCGCTGACACGCCCATTTCCACGCAGCAGGTTTCGATCAATGCATCTGTCACGCTCGTTTATGCCCTGGAACCGGACGCATAAGCTACCGCCGCATTGCCGGCCCGGACACCGGGCGCAGGAGGCGGGCGTCAATCAAACGCACTTTGCCGAAGGTAGCGGCGACAAGGGCCACCGCGCCTTCTTCAATCGTGCCGATTTCTTGCAGCGTGTCGGGGGCGACCACGACCGCGTAATCCACTTTCGCCAGCGGCTGGACTTCAATCGTCTGCCGCATCCAGGCTGCAAGCTGGTAGGCGTCCTGAACGCCCGTGTCGGCAATGGACTGGGCGTTGTCTAAAGCCGAAGAAATGACGAGCGCCGCCTGCCGCTGCTCCGGGGTGAGGCGCACATTGCGCGACGACAGCGCGAGGCCGTCGGCTTCGCGCACCGTCGGGACTGCAACAATCTCCGTCGGAACATCCAAATCCCGCGCCAGCGTCTTGATGATTTGAAGCTGCTGCCAGTCCTTTTCGCCGAAGTACGCTTTGTCGGCACCGGCCATCAGCAGCAGTTTGGTCACGACCGTAGAAACGCCCGCATAATGTCCAGGCCGCGACGCCCCTTCCAGCCGCTCCGAAAGCGCCCTGACCACGACCACCGTGTCAAAGCCCTTCGGATACACTTCCTCCGGCGTCGGCTGGAACAAAAAGTCCACGCCTTCAGCTTCCGCCATTTTGTGGTCGCGCTCCGGGTCACGCGGGTAGCGGTCAAAGTCGTCCAAGTCGTTGAACTGCGTCGGGTTGACAAACAGCGTCACGACACACAGGTCGTTCTCCGCCTTCGCCTGCCGCATCAGCGTCAAGTGGCCTTCATGGAACGCCCCCATTGTCGGCACCAGGCCAATCGTTTTGCCGTCCCGCCGGGCCGTGCTTAACGCACTTCGTAGTCCTGCAATTTCCGTAATCGTCTGCATATCAATAAGTTTCTAAGCGGCAGCCAGTTCCTTCACCGCTGGGGCAGGCGAGGGGCTGGCATTGGACGTAATCAAAAAAGCATGACTGACATAAACGCCGTTGACATAGGTGTTGCCGATTTCCTCCACCTGATGCTCCAACTGATACTTGCGCGTGATCGCCTGCGCGAAGTCCGAGTCCGTCTTCATTGTCACAACAACCGAAACGATTTTCCAGTCCTTAACGCTAAAGTGCTTGCTTACTGCATCAATGGCTTCCTTGATTGGATGGCGCACGCCATCAAGCCAGGGCGCAGCAACAACAAGATCCCATTTGCCGGGATGATCCTCCATCCCAAACAATCCGAACAGCGTGAACGCACCCCGTTCTTGGGCGGTTTCTTCTTCGGCTTTACGGAAGCTCTCCGCGACCAGCACCGAAGTCGTGTCAACTCTGTAATCATTCATAGAAGCATCCTCAGTAACCTTTGTGCGGCGGCGACCACTTAACCAGCAGGGACCACTCATTGAGCAGATTAAGCTGAACCTGGTCTTGAATGGCTGTGTATTCCAGTAGCACTTTCAGGTTATGGGTCTTGAGCAAAGTCCCTTTATCCTGAAACTCCGCGTTTGTTTCAGGAAATCCGGTCGCCCACTTGAGCACTTTGCAGATGCGGGCTTTGAGGGCAATCTCTACCGCATAGCCGCAAAGATAAACCGAAGCATCGTAGGAGCGCCGAGTGCGGAGCAGCTTGGCGGCCCGCAAATATCCGCGGGCCGTGCTGCGAAGGGCGATAACAGCGATCATAAATGGCCTCCATGCCTTTAGCTGGGCTGCGCTTTGGCTTAATCTTCGCGGGTGAACAAGTAGCGCTTGCTTAGAACTTTCCCGTTGTCGTCTAAATCGTAGACTAAGGGGATGCCTGTCGGAATGTTCAGCTCCAAGACCTGCTCGCGGGACAACTGGTCCAGGTCCATCACAATGGAGCGCAGGGAATTGCCGTGGGCGACGACAAGCACGTTCAGGCCCGCTTTGATGTCCGGCAGGATATGCGCCTGAAAGTAAGGCAGGGTCCGGGCGGCGGTGTCTTTGAGCGACTCGCCTTTCTCGCCGGGCGGGGGAACATCATACGAGCGCCGCCAGATCTTAACCTGAGCATCGCCGTACTGCTCCGCCGTTTCCGCTTTGTTCAGCCCCTGCAAGTCGCCGTAGTGCCGCTCGTTCAGCGCTTGGTCGCGCTCAGTCGGCAAGTCACTGCCCTTGCTGGCGGCTTCCAAAGCGATTTTGGACGTGTTGATCGCCCGCTTCAGGACACTGGTATAGACCTTGTCTATGGGCAAATCGCGCAGATGCTCCCCGGCAATCCGGGCTTCGTTTTCGCCGCGTTGGGTCAGCTCGACATCCACCCAGCCGGTAAAGCGGTTTTCCAGGTTCCATTGCGACTCGCCGTGTCGCACCAAAATCAGTTTCGGCATTCGGGTACTCTCCTCAAATAAGTGTTTCGTTCCGAGTATACCCCAGACGGCGGCACTGCAAAGTCGCCCATTCACCAGTCCGGCAACTCACCTGACTTCAGGCTGTGGCTGAACACGCCTGCGCCCTCAAAGTTTGCGCCGTCAAGCATTGCCTCCGCGAACTGAGTTGACTCCAAACGAGCGCCCCGAAAAATTGCGCCCCGCAAGTCTGCGCCGCGAAAGTCACAAGTCTTGATATTGCAGTGGGAGAAGTTGGCAGACGTCAAGACGGCTCCCCGAAAATCGGCAGTGAGGAAGCTGTGGCTGAAATCAGCATCGGCAAGATCAACACCGCGGAGATCGCAGAGAACTTTATCCAGCTCTGAATGTCCAAAGCAACGTTCGCCATTTTGGTAGCGGCTCATAACCTCGCCCGCACTCTGGGGTGGCAGATATTCGCTCATGTGGCCTCCGTTTGCCAGTCACTATACCCGTTCGGGTACAATAGCAGAAGATGTCGTATCCGATCAGCGTTAATCTTACAGGCCGGCGGTGCTTGGTCGTCGGCGGAGGCAAGGTAGCGGAGCGCAAGATCAAGTCCCTGCTGGCTCACGGCGCATTAGTGAGAGTAGTCTCGCCGGACGCCACGGACGCGTTGCAAGCACTGGCGGAAGACGGCAGGATTGACTGGCGGCGGGAAAGGTATCCGGCAGGCGGAACCGGAGCGCACGGCGACGTGTTTTTAACGATGGCCTGCACCGACGACCGCGCCGTCAACGCGGCGGTGACGCGCGATGCTCAGGCGCGGCAGGGGTTAGCGCTGTGCGCGGATGACCCGGACGCCGGAAACTTTGCGTCCCTGGCGCAAATTACGCGGGGTGACTTAAGCTTGACAGTGTCTACGGGCGGCGGCAGTCCGACTTTAGCGGCAGTCCTGCGGGAGCGTCTGGAAGCGGAGTTCGGGCCGGAATGGTCCGAGCTGACGGCGCTCATTGGCCGGCACCGGAACACGCTGAAAGCCATCAGGAGCGAAGCCGAGCGCAAAGCCGCCGTGCGGCGAGTTTTAGATGACCCAGAAGTCCATGCGCTGCTCCTTGACGGCAAGCACTTAGAAGCGGAAGCGCGAATTCGACAATGTCTCTTTTTGTCCTCGGAATAAACCATACTTCCGCGCCGATTGCTTTGCGCGAAAAGCTGGCGTTTTTGGAGCGTGACCTGCCCCGTGCGCTGCCCGCGCTGTGCGCCCTGCCGAACATCCACGAAGGCGCTTTGCTGTCAACGTGTAACCGGACCGAAGCGTACGCCGTCGCCGCGCCGGAAGCCGGACCGCTGGAACACGCCCTGGCGGACTTTTTGGCTGGCTGGCACGGCTTGTCCCGGCATGAGTTTGACGGCCATTTGTACTGCTACCAGGCCGGAGCCGCCGCCAATCACTTGTTTTCCGTGTCGTCGGGCCTAGACTCCATGATACTCGGCGAGCCGGACATCCAGCGCCAGGTCAAAACCGCGCTGGAAGCCGCACAGTCGGCGAACAGCTTAGGGACGCGGCTCAACCGATTGTTCCAAGACGCGCTTGTCACCGGCAAGCGTACCCGAACCGAAACCGGCATCGCGCGGGGGACGTTCTCGGTCGGCGCGGCGGCAGTGGAGCTTGCCACGCAAATCTTCGGCGAGTCGCTGGCGGGACACACGGTTCTGGTCCTCGGCGCGGGCAAAATGAGCGAAGTCACGGCCCGGCATTTGCAGGCGCGGGGCGCACCGGCGGTTTTGGTCGCAAACCGCACCTACGAAAAAGCCGAAGCCCTCGCCGCGCAGTTTGGCGGTACGGCTCGGCGCTTTGACGATCTGCCAGCCCTGCTCACGACTGCCGACATTGTGGTCTGCTCCACCGCCGCGCCGCACCCGATCATTTCGCGCGAACTGATGCAGTCCGTCATGCGCGTTCGCCGTGGCCGCCCGCTGTATCTGATTGACATCGCCGTCCCGCGTGATGTCGAAGCGTCCGTAGACGCTTTAGAAAACGTCTATCTGTATAACATAGACCATCTTCAAGAATTGGTCGCCGGAGCCAGGCACAGCCGGGCCGGGGAAGTCCTCCGCGCCCGCGAGATTGTAGAAGCCTCCACCGCCGAGTACCTGCGCTGGGAGCGGACTTTGGAAGTCGCCCCGCTCGTTGTCGCCGTCCGGCGGAAACTGGACACAGCAAAGTCGGCGGAACTGGACAAGCTACGCTCCCGCCTGCCCAATTTGCCGGAAAAAGACTGGCGTGCGATTGAAGCGGCGTTTGGGGCGCTGACCAGCAAAATCGCGCACCCGGCAAGCGTCGCCATCAAGTCCGCCCCAGAATCCGAAGACGGCACGGCAGCGCTGGCTACCATTCGCCGCGCGTTTGGGGTGAGCGAGATAGCCCCCACCCCCGGCGCAAGCGCCGACCCCTCCCTTCACCCCGCTACGGAGGCTCTGCGACTAGAGGCCGTCGGAACGAGAGAGGGGTTAGGATTAGGCAAGAAGGCGTTGGTCTCATCTTCTACCCCTCTCCCGCTTGCGGGGGAGGGGTCGGCGCTTGCGCCGGGGGTGGGGGCAGTTCCTTCGGAGACCGACCTATGACTGAAGATTTCTTTCTTGTTGCCGCTGCCGTCGGCTATCTGTTCGCGTCTGTCGCATACGGTGCGTTTTTGATGCTGCGTCAGCCCCCGCTGGCGCTGGCAGGCCGCGCGGCGACCGTGCTGGCCGTGATCCTGCACACGCTCGCCATCGGCATTCACTGCGCCCGCGTCCACCAAACACCGTTCACGACGCCTGCCGAAACGCTGTCGGCGTCCGCTTGGGCGATTGCGCTGGCGTATCTTGGCTTGGAAGTGCTGCTGAAACCGAAGCCGACGGCGCTTGGGGCCGTCGCCCTGCCCGCATCGTTTCTGTGCCTTTTTGCCGGTGCATTTCTGCATTCCGCGCACCCAGCCCCGGCAGATACGGCTGTGCTGCCGATGCTGAACTCGCGTCTGATCAGCCTGCACATTTTAGCAATCTTGTTCGCATTCGGCCTGCTGGTGCTGGCGTTCGGCTGCGCGGCCCTTTATTTAACCCAGTACCGGCTGCTCAAGCGCAAGCGGCTTTCCGGCGGCTTGTTCGGCAAGCTGCCGCCGCTGGCAAGCTTGGACCATCTGGCGTTCGCGCTGGTGACGTTCGCATTCCCGCTGCTGACCATCGGCCTGGCGGCGGGCTTTGTCCAGGCGCTCACCGGTGGTCTGCGCGGCGTCTGGGGCGCAGACCCCATGGTGCTGACTTCTGTTGTGACCTGGCTGGTCTACGGACTTTACCTGACGCTTCACGCCGTCGCCCAGTGGCGCGGCCCGCGTGCCAACTATCTGCTGCTCGGTGGCCTGCTGGCCGCCGTCGTGACATACTTCATCCCGACTACCACCCATCGATTCGGGTAACAGGTTTATTTTTTATGCTGAAACGCGGATTATTTAAGAGCATCTTCCAAAAGGTAGACCAGATGGTCACCGGGCGGGGGAAGATTGATGAGGCGCTGTTTGAAGAATTGGAAGAATCGCTTATCGGCGCAGACCTCAACATCCACACCACCATGCGGGCGATGGGCGAGCTGCAAGCGATGGCTGCGGACAAGCGCCTGAACGACGCCCAGGATGTGACCGACTACTTGAAGCGGTTCCTGTGGGACACGCTCACGGACGACAAGCATGACCTGCCGACACTTGCCGTCTCGGAGACCAACCCGACCGTCTACTTAGTCGTCGGCGTCAACGGCGTCGGCAAGACCACTTCTATCGGCAAACTGGCGTATATTCTCAAAAAGCAAGGCAAGCGCGTGGTTCTCGCCGCCGGTGATACCTTCCGCGCCGCCGCCACCGAGCAGCTTGTCTTGTGGGGCGAGCGTGCCGGCGTCGAAGTCATCACCGGCAAGCCCAACGCCGACCCCGCCGCCGTCGTCTTTGACGCCGTTCAGGCCGCCAAAACCCAAAACGCCGATTATCTCATCATTGACACGGCAGGTCGCCTCCACAACAAGACCAATCTCATGGAAGAGCTAAAAAAGATCAACCGGATCATCCAGCGCGAGATGGGCGGACGCTCCGCCGACGAAACCCTGCTCGTTTTGGATGCCACCACCGGCCAGAACGCCGTCAACCAGGCCCGCGAGTTCAAGAATGCCGTTTCCATCACCGGCCTGATTTTAGCCAAGCTCGACGGGACCGCTCGGGGCGGCATCGTCATTACCATCAAAGACGAGCTGGGTGTCCCCATCAAGCTCATCGGCACCGGCGAAAAGATCGGCGACATCGAAGTTTTCAACCCCCAAGCCTTCGTAGACGCCTTGTTTGAGTAAAGGCGATGGCGTGAAAGAAGCGATGGCGTAAACGCCGTCGCTGATCAGCGAGGGCGTTCACGCCCTCGTTTCCAGTCTGAAGCATCTACTCCGAACTTTTGCTGTTTGCGGCGGCAGCGGCGCGGGAGCCGAAGATGTAGCCTAAGATGGCCGTAAAGATGGGCAGCAAAGTCTTTGTCGCCAGCAGATCAAACAAGCTGGTGACACGGCTGATCGCTTCGGCGTTCAGCGCCTTGTAATTGTCCAAAGCCGCCTGGTTCAGCGCCTGGGTGTTGGCGATCATCTCTTTGGCTTTTGCTGGGTCGGTCATCGCCGTCAGCGGCAGGAGGGCAGGGGGCTTCGGTGCAGTCTGGAACCAGACCACAGCGACGAACACCAGCACCCCAACAATGGTTAATCCCACGCCCGCCGCCAGCCACAGTCCCGCCTGCTGCGTCGGGGTCAGCCGCTCCAAATCGCTGACCGCCTCTTGACTCGCGGCTGCCATCTGCTGAAGAACCACAGTGCGCGGAACAACCAGTGCGCTTTCCTGCGACTGCAAAGCCTTTGCTTTCTCTGCCGCATCTTTATTTTCGCCTGCTTCGCTCTCGTCCATGATCAGCATATCCCCTCAGCGCGGCTACGGCAGCATGACATCTTTGAGAACCTGCCCTTGATGATCGGTAATAGAAACTTTGCGGTCCGTGTTGTTCGTCTCGCGGGTGAGATACACATAACTGGCAACCGCTTTGCGGATAATGTCCGCTTTCGTCGTTCCCTGCTGTTTCGAGGCATCAGTCAGCGCCTTGTCAAAATCGCTGCTGAAATTGACGGAATACTGGGGCATGGTGTTGGTCCTTTCGCGCAAACTTATTTTGCGATCAAATTGGATTATACCTATAAATTATGTATAATCCAATTATGT
>CAXTRL010000131.1:0-9245 GCA_964246575.1 uncultured Armatimonadales bacterium | reverse complement strand
TCATGTCTACCACGAGCGTGTTGTAACCGAAACTCGCCCCGCGCTCGGTCAGCAGCAAATTCTGATTGCCGGTCCCCGTCACTTTGTCCACGATGTTCTTCATGTCCCACGGCGCGAGAAACTGGCCTTTCTTGACATTGACCACGCGCCCGCTTTCGCCCGCCGCCAGCAAGAGATCGGTCTGGCGGGACAGAAACGCCGGGATTTGCAGCACGTCCACCACTTCCGACACCGGCCCGATCTGCCAAGTTTCATGCACGTCGGTCAGCACCGGAACGCCGAACTCGGCTTTGATCGCCGCCAGCACTTCCAGCCCGCGCTCTAAGCCCTCGCCTCTAAATGACCCCGACGACGTGCGGTTGGCCTTGTCAAATGAGGCTTTAAAGATGTACGGCAGGCCGAGCTTGGCGCAGGCGGCTTTGGCTTCCGCCGCCACTTCGCGGCACAAGTCCAGCGACTCAATGACGCAGGGACCGGCGATGACGGCAAGCGGATGGCCTTCGCCGATGACATAATTCGGGTAGCCGGGCAGCGTTACATTTTGCATTATTTTCTCCACAGGGTTTCTAAAGCCGCAAGAACTTGGTCCGGGGTGACCGCCCGCTGGCAGCGCAGATGGTCCGCGCCACGCAAGGGGCAGCGCTCTTTGTAGCAGGGCGCACACGGAACGGCGTCGTCAAACAGCAAGGCGTTCGGGCCGAATAGCGGCGCGTTATCACCGGGCCGCGACCCGCCGTAAATGCCGACCAGAGGCGTTTCCAGCGCCGACGCCAAGTGCAGCGCCACCGTATCGCCAGTGACAATCGCCGCCGCCTGACCAATTAGCGCCGCCAGCACGCCGATGTTGTCAAACCGTCCGGCAGCGACAATCGGTGGGCGCGTTCCCGGCGGAAGCAGGGCGCAGATTTTGTCCGCCAGAGCGGCTTCTTTTGGGCTGCCGGTTAGCACGACATTGAAGCGCGGCGTCAGCCTGGCGGCAAGCGCGGCGAAGTGTTCCGGCAGCCAGGACTTCGGCTCCTGGCTCGTGCCGGGATGCAGCACCACCAGCGGCAGATTGAGGTCATAGTTCTCCGACGCCGCCAGAAACGCCGCCACCTCCGCGATTGCGTTCGGCAGGACTTCGTACTTCATCTGCCGATCAAACGGCCCCGACAGGCCCAGCGCCTTGACGCCCTCTAGGTAGTAGTCGGTGTTATGCCCCTGCGTCTTCGCCACGGCATGAGTGTAAGAGCGGCACAGCAGCGAGGGCTTTTCCGTGTGGAACAGGCCGACACGCACGGGAGCTTGACACAAAATGCGCGTCCACCACAGATCGGCGTGGCAGTTGATCACGGCGTCAAAATGCTTCTGCCGAAGTGTCCGCTGCCAGAACCGGGCTTCTTGAAGCCAGCCGAATACCTGCCCTTTTCGCAGACGCCGCCGCCAGAACCCGGAATCAATGCGAACTACGTCAATCCCCGGCTGCCCTTCCAGCAGGTCCGCGTTCAACAGGTCCGCCAGCCATGAGATTTCAACGCCCGGAAACTGCGCCTGCAAGGCCGAGACCAGCGGCGTCGCCATCAGCAGGTCACCCAGCGCCCACAGCTTGATAATCAAAACGCGCTTCAACGGTGAGCTGTCTCGCTTGCCAGAGCCGACAGCACCGCCGCCAGCACTTCGGGAACCGGCAGCAGGCGCAGACATGCCATTTGGGTTTCCGGTGGGTTCGGGCAGACCTGCTCCATGCACGGGCTGCACGAGACCGGGTGCAGCAGAACGCGCACATCCCCGGCCAGCGGCGCATACCGGGCCGCCGGGGTCGGGCCGAACAGCGAAACGACAGCAGTGCCGACGGCAGCGGCCAGGTGCATTGGCCCCGAATCGCTGCTGATGCAAATCGCCGCACGGGCCAGCAGGGCCGCCAGCGCCCGGAAGCCCAGCAGGCCGGGCAGCAGCACCGGCGGGGTTTGCATGGCGGCGGCGACGCGCTCAAGCGCCTCGCTTTCGGACGCACTACCGATCAGCACGATTTGCCGTGACGCCAGAGCGTTGCCCAGCGCCGCCCAGTATCCTTCCGGCCAGCATTTGGACTGCCAAGTTGTCTTGGGGGCCAGGACGACAAACCCCGGTCCGATGCCTCGTTCCCGGAGCAGGCGATCCGCCGACGCGGCATCTTCCGCCGTGTAGCCGATCACCAGCCGCTTGTCAGTCGCCGGCGGCAGTCCAAGCGCATCCAGCGGCAGCAGATAGGTATCGGTTTGATGGACCGGAAAGTCGACCGGAAGATTATCGGCATAGCGCGACATATAAGCCTTTGTGTAGCGGGGCGCGTAGTCACGTGTTGCCTGACGCGGCGACTGGAAAACGCCGATGGAGGCGGGCGGCGCGGCGGCACTACGCATAAGGTCCTGTTCGGGATGAAACGAGATGAACGTGTCAAAGCGCCCTCGTAAAGCACGGTTCAGCCTGAGTTGCCCGGCCAGCCGGCGGAAGCCGAAGCGGTTCTTGATCCAGTTTCTTGGGCGCGTACTCCGCATCAGGCTCCAATGAGCGCTGTCCCAGAGCATGGCTTCATCCAAGTACGGATTGGCGTCAATCGCTTGCGTGTTCTTTGTGTCGGCAAGCCAGGTCAGATGTGCGTCCGGGCAGAAAGAGCGCAGGGCCGTCAGCAGCGGCGTCGCCATGAGTATATCGCCGAGAGCGCCAAACTTGACAATTAGAATGCGCTGCGGAGCTTCACGGCGGCTTGTAGGACAACGCTGCACCGAACAGTTGATTGGCAAAAGCGGCGCACTAAACACGGGCTGCTCCCAGCAGCCGGCCCGCTGCCGCCTGTGCTTCGTCTACTGTGATTAGCTTGAGGCAGCGCAGATAGTCCGCGCCCACCTGGCTGCATTCTTTTTTGTCGCAAGGGCCGCAGGGAACTTCGTGCAGCAAAGAGATCGCGCGGTTTGTGCGGGGGCCATACCAGAACGGCGACGTTGCGCCGAACAGCGCAACCTGCGGTGTTTCAACAGCGGCGGCGGCGTGCATTGGGCCGGTGTCCCCACTGACCAGCAGCTTCGCCCGTGCGATCAGCGCCGCCGATTGCCGAAATGTCAGTGATCCCGCTGCGACCGCCGCCGGAGCAGACATAGCGGATGCGATCTGCGCCAGTGTGTCGCCTTCTTTCGCAGCACCGATCAGCACGATTCGGCAACCATGCTCGTTTGCCAGCGCATCGGCGAGCGCGGCGTACCGGTCTGCCGCCCAGCACTTTGTTGGCCAGGTTGTCAGCGGGGCCAGTACGACGAAACGGTCTGACGCACCGATGCCGTGGACTTCTAAGAAGCCATTCGCGGTGGCTTGGTCTTCCTGCGTGAACCCAATCGAGAGGCGCGGGTCAGTTGGCTTCGGCAGATCAAACGCTTCCAGGACCGCCAAATACTGGTCAATCCGGTGCAGCTCGGGGCGGGAATACGCATGTGTGTAGAGCTTTCGGTAGTGCGGGTTGCGCTCCTCGCCCCAGTGCCGGGCGAATGTGTTAAACACGCCGATGGTCTGCGCGGCTCCGGCGGCCCGCAAAAGCAGCGGCCATTCTTCCGGCTGAAGGGAAACAAAAACGTCGTAGCGGCGGCGGCGCAGCTCCCGCAGGAGCGAAACCGAGCGTACCAGCGCGGGACCAATCCGGCCATGCCGCCAAGCGGAGCGGATATACGCGCCGTCCCAAACAATCAGCTCGTCTAAATAGGGATTGGAATCAATCGCTTGATATTCTGTCGGCCCGGCAAGCCAGGTTAAGTAAGCGTTTGGGTACGCCGCCCGCAGAGCCGCCAGCAGCGGCGTCGCCATCAAAATATCGCCGTAAGCGCCGAGGCGCATGATTAGAATACGGCGCGAGGCGGCTTCGCGGGACACAGAGCAGCGAGAAACCGTGAGGTTGCAGGGAAGGAGCGGCACTTCAAACCGGGGCGGTGCATGGAGCGCAGCAGCGTAAGGCGTAGAAGACATGAAGTTTACTTAGGACGCCATGACTTTTTGGAGCGCACTTGCCCCTCGGGCGTTTTCGTACTCGCGCTGGTACAGGGCTTCAATCTTGTCGGTCATTACGCTCAGGGAAAACAAGGCTTCCACGCGCTCTTTGCCTGCCGCGCCGAGGCGTTTTCGCAGGAACGCATCGCCGGCAAGACGCGCCAGCGCGTCGGCCAAAGCGTCCGGGTCGGACGGCGGGACGAGAAAGCCGGTTTCGTCGTCCACGACCATTTCCGGCGTTCCACCGGCGCGGGTGCCGATGATAGGTTTGGACAGCGCCATGCCCTGCTGGACGACCGCCGAGCAAGGCTCGTTCCAGGTGGACGGGACGGTGACGACGTCTAAAGCATTAATGACGTTGTTGACGTCGTCCCGAAAACCCGTAAAAAACACTTTGTCGGTCAGGCCCATGTTGGCGGCAGTTGCGCGGATGAGTTCTTCATCCGGACCGTTGCCGACAATCACCAAAGACAGCGGGTAGCGGGCATGAACTTTTCCGAAGGCTTCCAAAAGCACGGCATGGCCTTTTTCCGGCGCGATGCGCCCGACAATCCCGACGGCGACGCTGTCTTCGGGAATGTCCAGCGCAGCCCGCACGCCCCGGCGGTCTTCCGTGATTTTGGCGAACGCTTCCACGTTGGTGCCGTGGTGAATGACTTCAATTTTATGGGCGGGAACGCTGGCTTTGATCAGCGTCTCGCGGACGGAGTTAGACACGGTCACCAAACGGGTGTACAGAAACCGGCTGTACAGCCAGGAGCCGACCCGGCTCTTGAACGGGTACGGCATATGCCGGGACATGATCCGCACGGGAATATGCTCGCGCAGGGCGGCGTAGCCCGGCACGACAATGTCCGACGACCAGTGAACGTGGACTACATCGGTCTTATGCTCCCGCAGGAACTGGCGCAGCACCCCAAAGTCTTGCCAGTCGTGCTGGTTCATCACCCGGATTGGGACAATCGGCAGGCCCATCGCCGTCGCCCGCTCCTCCACCCAGCGCCCAGGGCGGCAGGCTACGGTGACGTCGTAGCCGCGCAGCCGAAGCTGCTCCGACAGGTTTAAGATATGCAGCTCGGTCCCGCCCCAAGACGGAAAGCCGGTCGCCACTTGCAGCACGGAAAGGGACATGTCTTACGTTCGCTCCTCAGAAGTTTGTCCGTAGGCGGCACAGACACGCGCAATAATGTTTGTCGTAGAGCGGCCCGCGACCAGCGATAAAATCTGCACGTCGCCGCCGTAGCCGCGCACAATCACCGCTTCCGGCAGGTCGGATTCGGCGTAATCGCCGCCTTTGACATAGATCGCCGGGCGGACCTTCTCAATCAGCGGTGCGGGAGTACGTGTTTCAAACACCGCGACATAATCCACGCAGCACAAAGACGCCAGCAGCTCCATCCGCTCGGCCAGCGGCACAATCGGGCGCAAGGGGTCTTTGAAGCCGCGCACCGACTCGTCGGAATTGACGGCGACCACCAGCGCATCGCCCAGCGCCCGCGCTTCGGCCAGATACCGGGCATGGCCGACATGCAGAATATCAAACACGCCGTTTGTCAGCACCACGCGCTCTCCTGCCGCCTGCCGGACAGAAACAATCTTCGCAAGCGCGTTTGCGTCCAAAATCTTAGAAGCCGATGACGGGAAGGGCAATGCCACGGTGCGTTCTTTCTGTCTGGCCGAGACGCTGCCCGACGGCGGCAATCACGGCGGGAACTGTCAAATTGCTCATGCAGAGCATGTCGCCACGGCGGCAAATGCGGTCCCGGCAGGGAACGCAGGGCAGGCTGCGATCTATTAAAACCGTGCTATTCTCGGTCAGCGGCCCCGTCCGGTCCGGGTCCGCCGCCCCGGACAGCACCACCAGCGGCGTTCCCAGGGCCGCGCCGATATGCATCGGGCCGGTGTCGCAGGTCAGGAGTGTGTCCGCGCGGGCCAGCAGCGCTCCGAATTCTTTCACGGACAACTGCCCGGCAAGGTTCACAATACGCGAGTCGAACGCCGCCAGTTCCCGCGCCAGCTCCACTTCAACCAACCCGTCCATGACGGTCTTAAACGACGACGGCGCCCCTGTCAGCGCGACTTTGACTTGGGGCTGCCCGGCCCAGTACGCCGCCACTTCCCCAAACCGCTCTTGCGGCCAGCGGTTCAGCGGGCGCGACGCCGCCGGGTTAATCACCAACAGCCTGTCAGTTGATGAAACGCCCAGCTCCGCCAGCAGCGCCGCGACGCGCTCGTGCGCTGCGCTGGGAACAAAGAAATTCAGCGCCCGGTCTGAAACCGACCCAATGCCGAGCGGCTCCAGCTCTTTGGCAAAATCATCTACCGCATGGGCGACACGCCCCGTGTCCGCCCGGACTTCCATGCGTTTTTCAAATGTCAGCTTTGTCTTGGCCCCGCTTGCCGCCGCCATCAAATAAGACTTCGCGCTGGGGTGCAGGTTGACCACCAAATCGTAACGCCGCCGTGCGATCTTCGCCAAAAACGGCACAAAGTGGTCCAGGCGCGAATCAACGCCGCGCTTGTCAAACGTCAAAATATCGCGCACGTCGGGGTGCCCCGTCAGCGCGTCCGTCATGCCGCCGCCGACGACAAAGTCAACGGCAATGCCGGGAAACGCCGTCCGCAGCGCCCGAACCGACGGCGTCGCCAGCAGAATATCGCCCATGCCGCCGAACCGGATAAACAAAGCCCGCTGATACATCTGACGCGCAGGGCGTTGAGGTTGAGTCATAAACCGCGATGCCACATCATTCGCAATTTGTAGGGGCGCTGCTTGCCGCGCCCTCTTGCGCCTGCTTCTGCCGAGCCTTCAGCCAGCCGCCAAACCAGTCCCCAAATGCTCCGGACAACACTGTTACACTGAAAATCCATCAATCCAGCCCCCCGCCTAAAAAGCGACCAGCCAGCACATTTAGCCCAACCAGCAGTAGCCACGTCACGCCATACACAAATAGATTAACCAGCAGTTTTCGTTTCACCTTGATGCTCCTGTCAGGCACATGAGGCAAGAGGGCGCGGCAAGCAGCGCCCCTACGGGTTCGGGAAAAAAAGATTATACCGAATTTTGGGCTAGTGGCGCAAGAGAACCGAGCAAAGCCTGAGCCGCCGCCAGCACATCTTCGGCTTGAATGGAGGCCATTGTGCCGTCGGGAGACTCTAAAACCCGGTGGCAGGGGCCGTAGTTGCCCCACTTGCGCGGGTTGGTCGGCCCGAACAGCGCGACGGTCGGCACGCCGAGTGCGACGGCGGAGTGCATGATCGCCGTGTCGTTGCCGAGAAATAATCCAAGCTGGGAAACAAGCGCCAGCGAGCCGCGCAGATCGCAGGTGCCGGCAAACGAGACCGTCTGCGCCTGTGTTCGCGGATCGCAGTGCGCCAGCATTTCTTTCGTCGCATCCTGCTCGTCCGGCCCGCCGATGAGGGCCAAGCGCAGGGCCGGGTTTTCCCGAACTAAAGCGTCCGCGATCTCGGCGAAGCCCGACGCACTCCAGCGTTTCCGCGACTGGCTTGCGCCCGGCTGAATGCCGACCAGTCTTTCGCGCGGCACACGTTCGCCCCACGCTTTTCTAAGATGCTCCTGCGCCCGCGTTGTTTCGTCGGCGCTGATCCAAAGCTCGAGCGCCGGGTTGACCGAGGCGTCTGGGGAAACCGCCCGGAGAACATCAAAGTAGCAGGCGACTTCGCTTTTTTCGCGGTCGTAGTCTACCTGGCAGTTCAGCAGCGGCCCACGTCCCTCCGAGCGGAAGCCCGCGCGGGTCTCGATGCCGCCGAGCCAGGAAGTCAGTGCCGAGTGGAACGACCGGTTCAGGGCAAGGCACAGGTCAAACTTGCCGGTGCGAATGCGCTGCACAAGCTGCAAGTAGGCCCGCCAGCCTTTATCGGACTTGTACGGATCAAACTCCCAGATCTCGTCCAAATACGGATTGTTTTGCAGCAGCACCCGCGCGTTCTTGCCTGTCAGCAGGGCAATGTGCGCGTCCGGCCACTGAGCGCGGGCGGCCCGGAAAATCGGCGTCGCCAGCAGCGTGTCACCGATAAACCGGAACTTGGTGGCAATTAAAATGCGCCGGGCTGCGTTTTGATGAAAATTTGCTGCCGCCGGATGCGCTGAAACCTGCGGCAACGGGAGGAGGCCGCCGCGCCGGACGCGAAGCAGGCGGCGGGTCGCCAGAACGACTTCTTCCGACGTGATTTCGCGCAGGCAGTCGTAGCGCCCGTGGCAGGTCGGGTGATTGCCGCAGGGGGAGCAACTTAAATCTTTGTAGATCGCTTCCGAAAGATCGTCAAACGGACCGGTGACCGCCGGGTCGGTGGACCCGAACAGCGCAACGCAGGGGGTTCCCACGGCGGTCGCCAGGTGCATTGGTCCCGAGTCGCCGCTGATGAGCAAATCGCAGCGTTTCAAGACCGCCGCCAGCGTCTTGACGCCCGTTTTACCGACCAAGTTAATCGGCGCGGCTTTTTGGGTGCGGCTGAGAATGTCCGCCGCCAGCGCCGTGTCTGCTGCGCCTGCGCCTACCAGCACGACAGGAATATCGCTGAGGCCATCCAGCATTTGGGCGAACGACTCCGCAAACCAGCGCTTTTGAGGCCGGGTTGCGCCGATGTTGACAGCAAGGAGCGGACTGCCCGGCGTGATGCCCTGTCCCGCAAGCAGGCGGCCCGCCGCTTCTTCCGCTTCGGCATCCACAGTAACGACAAGCCGGCGCGGGCGCTTGGGACCCGGCGGCAGCGGCATCGTGTCCAGCATGGCGTCGGCCATGTGGACCGCCTGCGTTTGCCGCAGCGTCGTCAGGAAATGGTTCATGCCGCGCCCGGCCAAGCCCACCCGGCGCGGGGTCCGCGCCAGCCACGCGGCGAATGCATAACCCGGCAGCGGCGGCAGGATGATCGCGTCGGTGTAACGGCCTTCCCGGAGCAGCCGGAAAATCTGCATCAGGCGGCTCGCCCCACCCCGCGCCGTCCGGGTGATGATCCGGTTGAGGTCCGGGTTGCCTTGCAGCACCTCGGCGGCGGTCCCGGCTCCGACCACAGTGTCTATCTGGGCATCAGGGAACGCCGCCCGGAGCGCCGCAATCGCGGGCGTCGTGAGCAGCGCATCGCCCATGTAGTTCATGTTAACGACTAAAAACTTCCGCATTGTGAGAACAAGTATACCAGAAAAGCGGCAAGAGCGAGTGACTGAAGTCGCTCGCTGAAAGGCGCTCAGAAGCGCCACGCGTCCAGGGGACGCAAGAATCTTTTCCTGCCTTCCC
>CAXTRL010000130.1:3609-9268 GCA_964246575.1 uncultured Armatimonadales bacterium | reverse complement strand
AAGCAACAAAGAATTCCTGAAGACCGTCAGCAAAACAGGAAGACGCGAAGACTAACTCTGAAATAGACTAAACTAAAAGACGTAAGAATAACGGCGAGCTGTGCCCCCGGCAGCAAGCTGAGATAGGAAGTGAGGAAAAGGTGCCAGGCGATTTCGATAAATTGTTCGACGATGATTGGCGGCCCCAGGATTCAGACCCCGACGGCCTTGCGTCCCTTCGCGGCTCCAGCCGTGAAGAAGCAAGCGAACCGGGCGAATTCACCTCGGAAGTGGAAAATACGAAGCCGCACTCTCTTAACGAAAAAGAAGTCAAAGTAATGGGCGTCTACGCCCATCAGGACCAGGGAACGGTGGCGAATCATTTTGTTCTGCTGCGCGACAATCGGGGACGGCGCGTTCCCATCTTTGTCGGCCAGTTTGAAGCATGGGCGATTTCGTTGGCGCTGGAAGGCGACTCGCCCGACCGGCCCTTTACCCATGATTTGATCCGGCTGCTGCTGGAGCGCCTGGATGCGACCGTTGAGCGCATCATTATAGATGATCTGTGGAACGAGACGTTTTACGCAAAAATCGGCATTGTGAAAGTGACTGGAGAAACGCTGGAGCTTGATGCCCGCCCTTCCGACGCCATTGCCCTCGCGCTCCGTGTCCGCGCCCCGATTTACATGGCGGAAACCGTGCTGGAAGCGACTATTCGGACCGAGTAGCCGGTTTTCCATTCTCTCTTGCCGCCGCCCTGCGCTTTTCGCGTTGGGCGGCTTTTTGCCGGGTACACTTTGTTCATGTTCAAGCGTCCGCTTTGGCTTGGCCTGCTGCTCGGCAGCCTTGCCGCTTTCAGCTTACTCCGGCAGCGACCTGCCCTGACGGACTGCCACGCGGCGCTTTTTGACTTGACTTCTGACGCTCTCGTGCGGTGCGACGCTGCCGGGACGATCCAGTTCGCGAATGCCGCCGCGCATCAGCTTTTCGGGCCGGACTGCGCCGGGCTGTCTTTTTTATGTTACCCGAACGGGCAGCGTGTCCCGCCGGGTCAGCTTCCTCACACGCGGGGTTTGCGCTCAGGGCAAAGCGCGGCAAATGAATACCACTTGCATGCACCTGGCGGCGAGGCTCGCGTTCTTGAAGTTTCCGCGCTGGCCCTGCCCAGCGGCGGGGCTGCGGCTGTGTTCCGAGAAGTGACCGCCCTGCACCGGCTTCAAGCGTACCTGGACCAAGCGCAGGCGCGGCAGACAGCGCTGCACAGGCTTGGCCGCCGGCTCGGCGCTGCGACTAGTGATGCAATTGGGCGTGTTGTTGCCGAAGAAGTACACGCGCTTCTCGGCGGCCTGCCGGACGTGCAGGTGCGGCTTTATGGGTACAACCCGGCAGCGCAGATCCTGACCCGCCTGGCGTCGGAGCCGGAAGACCGGCCCAAGCGGCCAAAAACGATGGCGGAAGCACAGCCGCCGGTGTTTCCCTTTGATGCCGATACGCCAGCCATGTGGCAGCTTTATGTTGATCGCCAGCCGTCTTTCACGTGCTGGGGCAGCTTAGGCGAAGCTGAGGCGGCTTCGGCGTGTGCCTTGCCGCTGCTGGTGGATGGCGTTGCCATTGGCCACCTGTCCGTTTCCTCTTCCGCCACGGATGCATTTGACGACTTGCCGCTCCTTCAGGCGTTAACCGTCGCCGCGTCTGCTGCCGCGCTTGCCCTGAGTGTACCGCAGGCAAAGCAGCTTGCAGAAAGCAGCACGGCGCAGCTTGACACCGTGCGTGAGATTGCGGAAGCCGTCGCCCAGGGCGCGGCGGCAGGGCAGCTCGCCGAATTGGTCAGCGTGCAGGTGCGGCGCGTCACAAATGCCGCCCTTTGCACTGTCAGCATAGAAGACAATGGAAAGCTGTGTGTTTTGGGGGAAGCGTTTCGGGACGATCTGCTGCATCCCGAGCGCGGCAAGCCGACGGACCCGATGCTGCAAAGCAAGGCGGCCCAAAAAGCCTGGCGAACGCAGAAGATGGCGTCACATCTCGGGCTGACAAATCCAAGCCTTGAAAAAGGACAATGGCGGGCATTTGCTGGCAGGGAAGGAAAACATTCAATTTTTGCACTGCCCCTCGCCGACCGGCGCGGCGTTCTGGCGGTCTACTGGGACGGCGCAATGCCGCTGCCGGAAGCGCAGATCAAGTTCCTGCAACTGGTCGCTGCTCTTGCGTCCCTGGGACTGAAGCCAGCCACGAACGGAGAAGTCGGCGCAGGTTAGTCCTCGTTTCGGCATCCCCCGGACGCAGGCAGAGCGCCCCAATCGCCGCCGTCTCTGCGCCGCGCCCATAGGTCACATGGCTACGGTTCAATGCTCCGGTCAATCCCGCGTATAGGCACCAGGCGCGGGCGACGCGGCGGCCGGCAATGCCGTCTTTGTAGGCGTGCATTTGATTGATGTCTTCGCCTTCCTCGCCCGGCTCACAGTACGGCTTGAACTTGGCGTCCAGTATCCAAATCCGCTCGCCGTCCGACAGCGTGATGTCGGGGCGCATCGTGTGGGTCAGTGACTCGCGGCCTTCAGCGAACGTCCGGTTGTAAGTGAGCGTGAGCGTTTTTCCCGACGCCGACTTCAGCGTGATCTGGGACAAACGCCCGACCGCAAGCGTCAGCATCAAGCGCCCTTCGCGCACCGCAAAAACTTCCTGCGCCGGGGTGCAGGCCCAGCCCAGCTCGCGCAGAGCTTGGAAGACCGTCAGCAGGCACCAGGTTTCGTAAAGCTGCCAAGTGTCGCGCGGCGGCAGCGTCAGCAGGGGATGGTTCCACTCAAAGAAGAAGCCGCGCCGGTACCGGCCTGCCAGGCGAAACACGGCGGCGTAATCAGGCCGCAGGCTGCCGCGCTGCGTGGGCGGCTGTGTCCAGTCGGCGTTCCGATGCGTGACTTCTTCCCACCAAGCTCCACAGGCGAGTTGGCCGAGCCGCTTGACGCAATGCAATGCGCGGTCGGCAGCTTCCGGCTCGTCTTCCGCTTCCGCCATCCGCGCAATCGCGCGGCAGTCCCGCATCAGGACATGGACAAACGACTTCACAGCCCGGTTTTCCGGCGTGTCCGGCGAAAAGAGCGTCACGGTCTCGCGCAGCGGCGGCTGGGAGCGGCTTTGACGGGCGTGGGACATCCAGGCTGCCGGAGTCACCCGGCGAGCTTGTTCCGGTCGAACCAGCCGGGTATAAGCGGCGGCGGAAGAAAGCGGCGACTGTCCGATCTGCCGAATCGCCTGAGTAAGCGTCGGCAGAAAATGCTCCGCAAACACAAGCTGTTCAATGGGCGATTTGGCAGTGTCCGCCGTCCCGTCAGACACGCCCATGCTTGACCACGGCTGCTCCGGGAACAGCATCGTGCCTGCCGCAAGCGAGACGCGGGCAATGTCTTGAAGCATCACCGCCCGCTCGGCCGCCGTTAGTATCCGTCGCCAATCCGCAGGATTGGCGCTGAGTTGGTTTGGCTCACTCATAGAATCGTATGTAGCCCGTGTCCGCGCCATGCGCCTGCATTCGGGCCAGCTTCGCGGCGGTTTGGCCTAAGCCCTCGGATTCAGTCCACGCTTGCAGGCACGTCAGCAGGGGCAGCAGGGCGTCGCTTTGCCCGTGCAATTTGGGCAGCACTTTTTGCAGAAGCTCCAAGTCGAGCGCCAGGATGAAGTTTTCGTTTGCGTCCGGGAGCAGCAGGCCGTCGCCTGTCTCGGCGTCAAAGCTATTTGCGAGAAACAGCAGAATATCGTCGCGCACCCGGTACGCAAAGTGCAGGCGGTAGGGATACAACTGGTCGTTAAACGCTTGCAGCGCCCCCAGCGCCCGCTCTGGAAACTCGGCGTTCAGCCGTGCCAGCCGCTCCTTCGCCTGGGCCACGGTCGGCGTCCGCGAGGCCAGAAAGAGCGCCTGCCGCTGCATCGCCGTTTCACTTGTGTCCGCAAAGCTAACCGAAGCGGCCAAATCGCGGCTGAACTCAGGCATCTCGTCAAAATCAAACGTATTCGCCCGGTCCAAAACTTTGCGCGAAAACCCGTGCGTCGTTTCGTCTATGTTGACGGTCCCGGTCACAAACAAGTTCGGCGGCAGCACCAAGTCAGGTACGCCTTCATGCAGCGGGATTCGGTGCGCCCGTGACTCTAGCGCCGACAAGTAATCCGCCAGGTAATGCTCGACGCGGGCCAGGTTCATTTCGTCCAGGCACACGAAATATGCTTTTTGCCGGTTTTCAGGCAGCCCCGCCGTGCGGGCGATCTCCAAAAACGGCGTGGACACATAGCGGTTCGCCAGAACATTTTGGTAGCCCAGTAGTGCTGTGCCGTCGTTCCATTCGGGCCGCACGGGGATCAGCCGAAACTGTTTGGGGTTTGATCCGGTCATCGCTTCCGCAAACAGCTCCGCCAGCCGCGTTTTTCCGGTGCCGGACACGCCGGACAGAATCACAAACGGCTTTGTTTTCAGTGCCACATAATACGAACGCAGGCGATGCGGTGGAAACGTAAAACCCTGCCCAAGCGCATACGCTTCCAGCGCCGCCAGAAGCTGGGTTTCCGTCAGCGGCGGCGCGGAAAGGTAGCCGGAACTCGTTTCACGAATCTGCACGTCAGGCGACGATGCTGGACCCGCGTCAAGAACAAAAGGCAGAGTTCGAAGCGCTTCATCCACTTCCGGGTACGTTCTTGCGCCCAGCACATCGCGGATCTGCTCGTAGACGATGAACAGCGCCAGCATTTGCTGCGGCAAGGGCGGCAGGCCGCTGTCAGGGGGTGCAAACCCATACAGCGCGGCGGCATCTTCCAGCGCGTCCCGCTTCTGGGCCGACGTTAGTGCCAGACGGCGCAAGGCCGGGCGCGTGAGCAGGGGATAAACTTCGGGATCGGACGCGCACAGCAGACTGGAAGCGGTCTGGATGCCTGTGCCACGTACTTCCAAGAACTGGGACACGCGCTCGAACAGCGGCTCTGTGGGACTGAGCAGCCGCCGCAAACGGCTGTCAAATGCCTTTGGGTTATCGGCAAAAAGGCGGCGGGATAGATTTCCGTTCGGTGCAAGCTCCGCCGCAAAGTGCAGCAGCTGATCACGAGCGTCGGAAATCAAAGATCGCCCGGCAAGGAGGCCGCTGCCCGTTAGCGCTGCGCCGAAACCTGCCGCCGCTGCCGCCTGTGTTTCGCGCCGCGACCAGAACTCAAAGCGCTGTTCGCCCTCTTCCCGCCCGGCCCGAACTGCGGCCAGCAGATAAAGCTGTTTATCGTTTAATGCAAACATCAAAGCCTAACAACTGACAGCAGTTATCATACTTTGAGTATACCTGAACTTAAACGGTTTTCGTGCCGACAACTGCGTATAGTGGATCAGAGCGGTTCGGGCGCGGGCTGAGGTTAAAGGCTTCCGCGCTGCCCCAGCCACCTTCCTCAAAATAAAGCTGGACCAGCGCCACATGCTGGCCGTCATCCGTGCTTGTCCACAGCCGGGTCGCTTTTGTCGGAAAGCAGCGGTTGGAAAACGACACGATAAACGCGCCGCCGGGCCGCAGAACGCGCCGCACTTCGGCAAATACTTCAGCAGGATGCAGCAAATACTGAACGCTGACCGTGCAAAGCGCCACGTCAAATGACGCATCAGGGTAGGGGAGGGTAGGGTCATCGTTCAGGCTCTGAACAATATGCTCCGTGAGCTGAC
>CAXTRL010000130.1:0-3599 GCA_964246575.1 uncultured Armatimonadales bacterium | reverse complement strand
TCGCCGCCAGCTCCGCATCGTTCATGCCGAGGCCCGCCACGCGGCGGCACTTAGCCCGGACATCCGGCGGCAGGTGCGTCAAATACGCCGACATCAAATCCAGCACGTCGGCGTTTACGGGAACGCGCGGGCGCAGAAAGTTTCCCAGCGCGTCAATCGCCCCGTCGTCAATATGCGCCACTAATCGCGGCGCGTGGTAAAAATGAAAATCAGAGTTTTCGTCCTGCCGCCGAAAGTATTCCGCCGGGATTTCTTCAAGCCGCATGGCACTTCGTTTCTAAAATAGCCACGCAATAAATTGCATGGCTGAAGGGCGCTTCGCGCCGATTGTCCTACGGACAAAGGAAAAGGATCAGCGAAGGGCGGCTCATTTTTCTGTCCGCAGGACAGTCAGCCAAAGGCTCTTCAGCCCAGGATTTTAATCCTGGGCTATGCTACTAATCGCAGCGATCTGTTTGCAGGCATTCAATCAAGAATGCCGCAAGCCGCTGATAACCGTCATCGTTTAGGTGCGCTTCGTCCGCAGACAGCGCGGCAAAGTTGCTTGCGTTGATGCCGCTTTTTCGGTAAGCATCCGCCGTTTCTAGCCCATAACGCTCCCCAAGCTGCCGCACACCTTCATTGTAGTCTTCTAAGACCAGCCCCGACTCGTTCGGCGTTTCGCTGTCCGCCCGGTACTGACAGGTTGCCAGAACGAGCTTTGCTCCTGGCAGGTTCTCGATCAGCCCGCGCAGCACTGTATCATAGTCCGAAACATAGGTTCCCGGCTGGAACTTGCCGAGTTCGCCAAGCGAACAGCTTTGCGCGAAATCGTTAGCCCCGTAGGAAATCAGCACGACAGCCGGCGCGGCATGAAGAATATCGGGAACGCGCCCGATCCCGCTTTCTTCGTCAGCGATGAGGCCGTCTTCCCCGCGCCCGGTCATGGTCGTGCCGCCGATGCCGAGATTGACTTCCTCCCAGCCCAGCGTCCGGCAGATAATAGAAGAAAAACGCTTCTCTGGTGACGACGCCCCAGCGCCTTCCACCGACGACGCCCCAAAGAACACTGCTTTAGTCATTGGCCATCATTCCCGGAAAGCCGCGCCGTTCAATCGGGGCAAGACAACAGGAAAAAAGCAGGAAGCTAACATTGCTTCCTGCTCCGCTTCAATGAAAAGTGCCGAACTAGTTGCGTTAAGAAGGTTTAAGCCACCACTCCTCATGTGGATCTCCGTCACTAAACTGCCAAAGATCCACTACAGCGTGATCCGTCGTATTGCCCTGATTATCGTCTAATGCAAAGCCGGTGTTGCACTGCGGGCTTATCCTCCATGTCCCGTCTGCGTTCTGCGTAACGAGCCATCTTTGATAAGCATCCGTATCGCCGTAATCCTGCCAAAGATCAACGACATTGCCGCTGAAGGGCTTGCTGCCGTAAACATTCAGCGAGATGCCGGTATTGTAACTGGGCTGAATTTTGTAGTAACCGCTTCCAGCATTCGGCATATATGTGAAAGTCCATTTTTGGGCCGTTGCGCCATTTTGCCCGTAGATTTGGACTCGTGTGTCGTTCCCATTTCCGAAATTGACAGCATCTAGCCGCGCGACGCCGTTGGCACCTCCATTGGTGGATGCAGGAACAAGCTGATACGTTCCATTCGCGAGCGGCTGGCCGCTGACGCCGAAACCGGCTCGCCAAACCTGACCATTTCCATTCGGAAGGAGGTCACACCAGGTAATCATGCCGCCAACGGCAGGGTTAGACTGCTGATCATCCGGCACGGTTAGGTTCCCATACTGATCTGTTAACCAATCTTCTTGCCCTTTAATGGTTCCGCCGAGAAGACCAAGCTGACAGTGGCTGTGTCCAAAACCGAGGTCAGAAATATTGCCGTCAGGCGCGATGTTGTCGAAAAATTGGATTGAGGAGAGACCCCCAGGACCGTTCACATTCAAGTTCGCTGTATATTGCAGCGCTTCATCACCAGGCCAGGGGTAGGCATGGGAACAGGAGTAAAGCACCGCCCACCGATCCATTTTGTAGGCTTTCGCGACGCGCAGAGGCACCCCCGGTGCCATCGCTGCATTTCCTACCTGCGTCGCGGGGGACCAGTTGTTCGCAAGGGAAGAAACGTCCGGGCAAGTGCGGTAGTAGACATGGTAGGTTCCCTTGTATGGCGGGCTGGCGTCATTATTCGTGGTTCCGTCATTAACCCAGTCTGTGTAAAAGTAATAGTAGAGGCCCTGAACATAACAGATCGAGCCGATACAGGGGCTTGCGGCTTGTATGGAAGTGGCTGAAATGCTGCGGAGAGCGCTGCCGCTGGTATCAGTGACGGGTGAAGCTCTGCGATAAATGTAGCTTTCTGTGCCGTTCCAGGGGTTCCAGGCAGCTTGACCGTTTAGCTGTGATCGGATTTGCCAGTTGACGAAGTCGGTCGTGCGTGCTTCCCCAATATACGACCGGTAATCGCTGCCTGTGTCGGTTGCCCGCTGGCCGGAGTCATCGTACTCGCTGATGAAGAACGTGTAGTAATAGGGGTCGCCAGGAAGCCCTTTCACGGTCATTGGGTTGCCGGCTCCGCTCCAGGACAAGCCGGTATAGCCGGTTTGATCATTCTCTAAAGCCGAATACAGCATATTTCCCGGATCATCCGAGATGTTCCAGATCGCAAAATTGGTTGACGACGGCATTTGATAGGTGAAAGGGCTGCCGGCAGGGAGAAGCCCAACTTTGACCGCATCACCATTACCATCCCCAGCAGGTTTCCTCGGCTCTCCATGGTAGACAGTGGCGTAACTCGCGGGACCTCCAGGTGGCAGCCTCAGTATCTGGACGTTGTAAGCCAGTTGACCGGCGGGCGGCGTGTAGTAGACACCCTCATCGCCGGTGTTGTGGCTGACGGTCAGGTCTCCGGTTTGGTCTCCCGTCTGGTACTGCGCCTGAGCATCAGTTCTGCTGCCAGCGAGCGTTCCTAGTCCAATTGACGCCAGGCAAAACAAGCCTGCTGTTTTCTTTGCGAGATTGCACATCATCGTTACTCTCTTTCTTGCATTGTCAATCATGTCCTGGTCATTTGCAGGCGTACTGCTTGACCAAAGTATTTGTTGTTTAACTATCTCCTTTTTTGCATGCCCAAGAGAATTTTGATGCAAAGCCACGCAATGTAGCTATTATAGCAAAACTCACACAAATTGTAACATACAACCTAAGTTCTCTTGCAAATTTCAGATTTCCGAGTAACTCAGTTAGGATTGTATGTTACAATTTTATCATATATCTTCTGCACTGTCAATAGTTTAAATAAACTCTCTTTGAACTGGTTGTGGTGTCACAGCGTCACCGTTTGGAACGGGTTTTCGCAGGGGACACCGTCGGTGAGCATCAGCATTTTCGCGGTCACGTCCATAATCACTGCGGTCACGGTGATGGCGTGCTTCTCCGGCGGCTCTAAGCCGACTGCCGCATGGCGGCAGATGCCGTAAGGGTAGCGCAGGTGGTCCTGCAAATCGGTTTGGAGGTCGGCAACTGAGATTTTGTCGTGCTGCGCCAAAAGCTCGCCCATGCGGGAGCGGCGGCCTTTGGAAAACTCGCGCTTGGGGTTCGGCGGCTCCGT